>CAXTWJ010000064.1:8528-10778 GCA_964247925.1 uncultured Sphingomonas sp. | reverse complement strand
TGACCCACTTCCGGACGCTCGGAGGTGGAATGGTGCATCCCCACTTCTGCCGTTCGTTCACTTGGTTCCGCAAGTTCGCGAAATGCTATGAGCCGGCATATTGTGCCTCATTGATGCGGCGACCGCCTCCGCGGCAGCACTCACGGACTCCACTCATGGATCAAAACCTAGACCGCCTTCTGACCGCCCTGGACGTGGCGCCCCACGCCTTCTCGGTCTGCCGCGTCCAGTCCGGCTGGCGCATGACGTTCCCCGTCTTCAAGGTCCTTACCGTTCATTTTGTCCTGCAGGGGTCGGGGCATCTGGGTGTCGGACAGTCCGAGCCGCTCCCGTTCGCGCCGTCCAGCGTCCTGGTCGTTCCCGCCATGCAGTCGCACTGGGTAGGCGACGCCGAGCCAGCGGCGCGCGTCGGGCCGGCGGCCGAGAAGTGTGAGCTGATCGGCGACGGACTGGTGGAGTTCACGGCCGGCGACGGCTCGAGCGAGACGCTGCTGCTCTGCGCCGCGGTATCCGCGCCGCACGATGCGGCGCTCGGCCTGTTCGACCTGCTGCGCCGACCGGTCGTCGACGACCCTGCCGCGAGCGGCATTCCTCCAGCGCTATTCGATGCGATGCGCAGCGAAATAGCGCGCGCCGGCTTGGGCACCCAGGCGATGTGCCAGGCGCTTATGAAGCAGGCGCTCGTCACTCTCCTACGGGAGCACTGGCTGTCGATCGCGGACAGCTCGCTGCTCACTGCGGCAGTGAACCATCCGCGCTTGGCGCGGGCGGTCGCCGCCATTTTAGAGCGGCCCGGTGCCGGCCACACGGTCGACAGCCTCGCATCCCTGGCTGGCATGAGCCGGGCCTCGTTCTCCGACCATTTCTCCCGCACCTTCGGACAGGGACCGATCGAGTTCGTACAGAAGACGCGTCTCAGGGTTGCGGCCCGCCTCCTCGACGTCACCGATCTCCCGGTCGCGGCAATCGCCCAGAGCATCGGATACGCCGGCTCCCGGTCGTTCGCTAAAGCGTTCGAAGCCGCCTATGGATTGCCGCCGACCCGCTATCGCGATCAATCGGACCGCGCGTAAACACCCGGTCGGGTATCCGATCGTCCAGGAACGCGGTCCCGCCGTCCAAATCCTTCGAAAGCATAGGAACTCACCCACACAAGATAAGTCATGGCTCCGGGTTCTCGCGCACATGTGCTTCGGTCCATCAACAGGAGAAGCACCATGAACACCGACCGCCGCACCATCCTGACGGGAGCCGCCGCCGCTCTCGTCGCCGTTCCCGCCATGGCGGTGGCCCAGCGCCACGGCCGCATGATGAACGATCCCGCCGCAATGCCGATGCCCGACGTGTCCGGCACGCGCACCAGCCAGGAGTTCACGATGGGCGTGATCGGCCCGGCGATGCTGTCGCTCGCCACCAGCCAGATCGCGGTCGATCGCGCCCGCAAAGCCGATGCCCGCGAGTTCGCCGGATTCGAGCTGACCGAGGCGATCGCCGTCACCACCGTCCTCAAGCAGCTCGGCACGCCGGTGCCGCCGATGGACGCCAAGGCGCAGGCCACGCTCGACAAGATCCGCTCGGCCGCGCCCGGCGCGGCGTTCGACCGCGCCTATATCGACGCGCAATACGAAAACCACGTGTTCCTGCGCGATCTCGCGACCGCGTATCTCGGCAACTCGCCGCCGAACCCGAACGACATGATGGAGATGCATGGCCGCCACCTCGCGACGCTCGCGCTCGCGACGTTCAAGGAGCACACGATGATCACGCAGCGGATCGCGCGCGAGCTCCGCGCCTGAGCATCCGGCCCGGCCTTCGTCGATCGAAGGCTGGGCCACCCACCATTTTCGACACGCGCCAGCGATGGAGTCGGTCGCGCGCTTCCCGATCGCGGGGGCTGATTGCGGACGCCCTGGCAAGGATTGTGCTCTCGGAGGCGCGCGCTCGTTGAGCGCCACGGCGACAAGGCGGATACGGCATGAACACGATTGAGCGCGGCGCCGGACGCACGGTGCTCCTGATCCACGGCCTGGGCGGGAGTTGGCGATCGTGGAGCACCATTCTGGATCCACTCAGCGCCGCGCGAAAGGTGATCGCGATCGACCTCCCCGGCCACGGCGCCACACCCGCAGAGCCCGACAGTGGCACGTTCGACGGTCTGGTCGGCAGCGTCGAGCGGTACATCGCGGAGGCCGGGCGGGGCGGGGGCGCCGTGGGGGGGCGGGGCCTGGGGGCGGGGGGGGGGGGGGGGGG
>CAXTWJ010000064.1:0-8518 GCA_964247925.1 uncultured Sphingomonas sp. | reverse complement strand
CGCAGCACCCTGGTCGCCGCCAAAGCCCAGCAGGGAGAGCAAGCCCGCCATCTTGCCTCCTTAGAGCAGGGACAGCAGGCCGAGCCCGCCGCCCAAGAGCTGAGATGTCTTGTTGACCGGCGTCGACGTGGTCGGCAGCTCCATGGGCGCGCGGATCGTGTTGGAGCTCGCTCGCCGCGGGGTGGTCGGCAACGTGGTCGCGCTCGATCCCGGCGGCTTCTGGCGCGGCTGGGAGCGGACGTTCTTCAGGATCACCATCGGCACGTCTGGTCGCTTGTTGAGGGCGATCAGGCCGAGCCTGCCGGCACTGAGCCGAAACGCGGTGTCGCGAACGGCGCTCCTTGCCCAGCTTTCCGCGCGTCCTTGGGCTCTTGACGGTGAGATCGTCGCGACCGAGCTGAAGGGCCTCAGTAGGACGCCCACGTTCGATGCGCTGGTCCACAGCCTCGCAACGGGGCCTGAGCAGACCGGCCCCGCCGCCCTCGGCACCGGTCGGGTCGTGATCGGGTGGGGCAGGCACGACCGGCTCTGCCTCCCGAGGCAGGCTGCGCGCGCGCAAGCAGCCTTCCCCAACGCTGAACTCCACTGGTTCGAGGGCAGCGGCCACTTTCCCATGTGGGACATGCCGGCCGAGACGGTCGCGGTCATCCTCGACGCGACCCGATAAAGGCGTCCTCACTGAACCCTCGGACGGAGCGACGACGGCACCCTGGACCCAGAAGTAGCCATTCGCAACCAACTGCGCGCTCCCCAGCTTCGGCCGTTCGTTCAGAGAAGCGATCTGCCGGTCGAGGCCGACGTAGCTCTTGTTGACAGGTACCCCGCCGTCCGATCCTCTACGGTCAGAGGGGATCGCAGATGGACGTGGACGCAGCACAACGGGACATAGCGGCTACTCATGCTGGTGGGGCGCCCGGCGTGTTCGTGTCCGGTGTGGCCTGGTTCACGGCAGGGCTGGTTGGGCTGCGGCACGGCCCGCAAGCGGCGTTCGCCGTGCTCTTCCTCGGCGGCATGCTGATCGTCCCCGGTTCGCTCCTCATCGAACGCGTGCTGTTCAATGCGGGCAGATCGGCTTCCGGCAACCCGCTGGAGCGGCTCGGCCTGGAGAGCACGGCAGTGCTGTTCGCAGGCATCCTGATCGCCTTCGCGCTGCTGCGTGCCGCGCCGGACCTCGCCTTCCCCGCTCTCGCCGTCGCGGTCGGCGCACGATACTTCGCTTTCCGCACCATCTATGGTGACGTCGCCTACTGGGTGCTCGGTGCCGCGCTGGTGACCCGCAGCGAACAGCGCAGCCTACGCCGCGGCATCGTATGCCTCCCGGAGTAAGGCGATGATCTCCTCGTCGACCTCGTCGGGTGAGGCGAGCTTTACCCGGTGACTGAACATCGCGTTGAAGCTGCCCGATGCCTCCAGCCGGTCGGTGGGCGCGCGTCCGGGCAGGATCAGGCCCAGGTCGATCCGCGTACGCGTGCTGGGCTGGATCAGCGCGAACTGCCTGCGACGGCGCACGCTGACATTGGCCTTCTTGGGTGCGAGCTCGACGTCCGACCCGAGCGCCTTCACCGCGGCGGCGAGCCGGTCGTAGATTGGGCGCAGCCCCTCCTTGCCGCCCTCGAAAAGGTGCGCGACCGGATCGTCCGCCGAGCGCGGCTCCGCGGCTTCAAGCGCGCGCTTGGCCACGTGGTTGGCATGCGCGTGGCTCAGCCCATGCTCGGACTTGAGCCAGACGACGATCCCGGCGTGCTTGGTGCTGCCGCTCTCCGGCAGCAGCGCCATCCATTCCGCGACGGACCGGCCCGTCTTGGCCTCGATATTGCGCTCAAACGTCGCCATCGCATCCCCGACCGTCATCGCCTTCTCCTCCGGGCTTCCCGTAGCACGATGCTCCTGCCAGCATGGTGTCAGCATGACGCGCCGCGCCGACCGCCTGCTCGCTCTCCTGGAACTGCTACGCGGGCGGCCGGTGAGCACCGCCGCTGATCTGGCGGGCGCGCTCGAGGTGTCGGTCCGCACCGTCTACCGCGACATCGAGGCGCTGATCGCGACGGGCGTGCCAGTGCGCGGCGAGGCGGGCGTCGGCTACACGCTGGCAGCGGGCTATCACCTGCCACCGCTCAACCTGACGGCGGAGGAGGCGGAGGCGCTGGCGCTCGGTGCACGCGTGCTCGCGACCTGGAGCGACGGTGCCGTCGCCCGGCAGGCAGCAACCGCGCTGGCCAAGATACGCGCGGTGCTGCCCGCCACCGGGCAGGCGGGGGTCGACCGGGATGTCTTCTGGGCGCCGGAGTGGGTGACGCGGTCGGCCCCAGCGGTAGACCTCCTCGAGCTGAAGCGGGCGGCGCAGCATCGGCGCGTGCTGAGCATCAGCTATGAGGCGCTGGACGGGAAGCGCTCGACCCGGACGGTTCGCCCCCTCTCCGTCACCTTCTTCGGCCCGGTCTGGCTCCTGGTCGCCTGGTGCGAGAAGGCACGCGCATTCCGCTGCTTTCGGCTGGACCGGATCACCGAGATGACGGCGACGGGCGCCACGTTCCGGGAAGAGGATGGCAAGCGTCTCGCCGACTTCAGGCACCTTAAAGGCGAGCAGGCCATCGCGGCCGAGGTGCGATCGCCGAGAAAGGCGATCGGGTCCGGACATGAACAAGTGTCCGGAGTTGATAGCTGGATCAGTGCCATCGAGTGACCGCTTGTGGGTCTGAGTACGAAGGTCTGCCTCTCGCTAACGCTTAGGTCCGACCACGCCGCTTCCAGCGGAGCAACAGTAAGGCCGAGAATGCGCACTCGACGATGCCAACGAGGAGCACCGGCGTGACTGGCAGCGGTGCGGGGTGCAGCAGCGACAGCATGCCGACCATCCGGTCGCGCTCCGGGGCAGCCGTCGGAGGTGCGCCTCTCATGCTTGGAGGCGATCCGGCAACTTACCGCGCCGGCCAGTCAGAAAGGATGGCGTCGCATAACCGAGGAAAGGTATCGAACCCGGATTCGCTGTTGAGATGGCCGCCTCCCGGCACGATCTCCAGAGTGCATTGCAGGCGGTCGGCGACTTCCTGCGAGCGCGAGATGGGAACATAGGGATCGTCGTCACCCGCCCAGCAGCGGCACGCTGCTCCCATTCGCCCGCGGATACCGGACCAGTCGAACGGTGCGGCGAAGAACGACTGATTGATCGTATCATAGTCCGGCAGGCCGAGCGCGCCGACGAAAGGTGCGGCCAGGAACAGGCCGGCAAACGGCTCGGCCGCCCGCTCTACCAATCGCACCGCGAAGGCGGCTCCAAAGCTATGTCCGACAAGGACCGTGGGAAGGGTAGCAGCGGCTCGACGTATCGGTCGTAGCTATCTAGCCATGCTTTCAGAGACTGGCCGTGCGGCGTAGGAAGACGGGGACGCAGAACCTCAGCCCCTTCTACCGCCAACGCGGCATACAGCCAGGGAAACCAGTTGGTGTCAGGCCCTCCGCGTGCCCCATGCAGCACGATTACCCTCGACCCAATTAACGTGTTCTCCAATTCCGATCCTCCAAGCCGACGACAGGGAAAGCGCATCCACAAGGGCAGCGGTCGGGTGGATACCAACGCGCACTCCGTTTATGCGCACAGTCAATGTGTGCATAGCCGACCGTCGAGCAAGGCTTCGTTTTTGTGAACCCAGATTTCTACACTAGCGCGTAGTCTGCGGTCGTCCGTCCACCTGCGGGTGCCCGATTTCGACCGCTGGCAGATGTTCAGGGTCGTTCTGCCGCCGCCCGGTACCGCTAGATGGTTCATCTTGCCATGGGGCGCTTACGACCCTTGATCGGGTTACGCTTGGGTCGGTTGTGGCGCTCGCGCCCCTGAAGGTACCTCAGTCGCGCGAGAGGTCGATCACGAATCGAAAGCGCACGTCGTTCCTGCGGAGCCGGTCGAGCGCGCCGTTGATGCCGCCGCGTCCGACCACCTCCACGTCCGCCACGATGCCGTGTTCCGCGCAAAAGGCGAGCATGTCGGCGATCTCGCGCGTTCCCCCCGCGCCCGAGCTGGCGAGGCTGCGCCGGCCGCCGGCGAGCAGTAACGGCGACGGCGATAGCGCATCCGGTATTCCGACCGCGCACAGCACGCCGTTATAGTGGAGCGCAGCAAGGTACGGATCGAGTTCGTGCGTCGCTGACACGGTGTCGAGGATGAAGTCGAAGCGGAACCGCTGCCCCGCCATTGCCTCGCCATCCGTCGATACCACCACCTCGTGGGCGCCAAGCGCGAGCGCATCCTCCGCCTTGGCCGCCGAGGTGGTGAACGCGACGACGTGCGCGCCCATCGCGCGAGCGAACTTGACGCCGAGATGGCCCAGCCCGCCGATGCCGACGATGCCCACCGTCTGGCCCGGCCCCACCTGCCAGTGGCGCATCGGCGCAAAGCTCGTCACCCCCGCGCACAACAGCGGCGCCGCGCCGGCCGGGTCAAGCCCGTCGGGCAGGCGGTGGACGAAGCGCTCGTCGGCGACATAGGTGTCGGCATAGCCGCCGCGGGTGCGCGATCCGTCGATCCGGTCGACGCCATCGTAGGTCGCAGTCGGCCCCGCCTCGCAATAGGTCTCGTCATGCGCCTCGCACGGGCGGCAGGTGCGGCAGCTGTCGACGATGACCGAGACGGCAACGATGTCCCCGGGCGCGAACCGCTCGACGTCCATGCCGACCTCGGTCACGCGCCCGACCATCTCGTGGCCGGGGACAAGCGGGAACTCCTGCCCCCACGGGCCGATCATGTGCAGGTCGGTATGGCAGATGCCGCAGAACAGCACGTCAAACGCGACGTCGAGCGGGCGCAGCTGTCGTCGGCTGAAGTCGAACGGCACGACGGGCCCGCCGCGCTCCATCGCGGCGAAGCCGTGGGCGGGACGGGTAAGGACGGTGGCGTCGGGCATGGGCAGGCTCCTTTGCCGCACATTGGAGCTACGCCCGTCCTACGATAAGCAGCGTCATGCGCCAGACACTGTTGGGTGAGGTTCATCAATGATCCGTCCGGCCGAGTTCGGCGAGATGACCGCGTTTGTGGCGGTCGCCCAGGCGCGCAGCTTCCGCCGCGCCGCCGACGCGCTGAAGCTGCGGCCGTCCACGCTCAGCCACGCCGTTCGCGCGCTGGAGGAGCGGTTGGGCGTCCGCCTGCTGGCCCGCACCACGCGGAGCGTGACGCCGACCGAAGCGGGCTCGGCACTGCTCGCGCTGGTCGCGCCCGCTTTGTCGGTGCTAGATGGCGCGGCGGAAACCGTGAACCCGCACCGGGCGCGGCCGCGCGGGATCGTTCGCCTGACGCTGCCGCAAGCGGCGGCGTCGGCCGTGCTCGGCCCGAAGCTCCGCGCATTTACCGAAGTATATCCCGACGTCACCCTGGACGTCAGCGTCGACGATGGCTTCACCGATATCGTGCGGGACGGCTTCGACGCTGGGATCCGCCTGAGCGAGAGTATCGCCGAGGGCATGACCTCGTTGCGCGTCAGTCCCGATGGGCGCGCGGCGGTGGTCGCCTCGCCGACCTACTGGGCGGACCGAGCAAGGCCTAAGACGCCTCGCGACCTAAGCGGGCACCGGTGCATCAATCGGCGCCATGCGCCGAGCCGTGGCATCTACCGCTGGCAGTTCGCGCGCGGCCAAGAACGGCTGGAGGTCGCGTGCGAGGGGCCGCTGACCGTCAATTCGGAGTTCCTGATCCGCCGTGCAGCGCTCGATGGCATCGGCGTCGCGATGCTGGCCGAGGACGACGTCGCAGACGACATCGCCGCCGGCCGACTCGAGCGTGTGCTCGAGGACTGGTGTCCGCCGATATTCGGCTTCTTCCTCTACCATGCAAGCCAACGGACACCCTCGGCAAGCCTCCAGGCGCTGATCGAGACATTGCGGGTCACCGGATAGGTCGGCTGCTCGCCCCATCGGGCGCCGCGCCCGTGCGGCTGTCGAGCGACCACCCGCCGCCGCCGCGTACGACCATGTAGATCGCGAGCGCCGCCATCAGGAGCGGGTATTCCGCTCCTCCCTCCGTCCACTCCCATTTGGGCAGGTGGACGCCGAACGCGGCGACCAGCACGTCCACCGCGATCGCGGCGGCGGCTATTCGGGTGGCGAGACCTGCAGCGAGCATCAACGCGCCGAGCGTCTCCACGAGAGCCACCAGCATCGCCAAGGGCCCGGCGATCGGCAAATGCAGCTTGCCGCCGATCACCTGGACGAGGTTGGCGTAAGCGTCCGGGCTGCCACCGTGTGGCAGGTGTAGGAGCTTCGGGTAGCCGTGCGTGAGAATCGTCAGGCCGAACCAGAGGCGGAGCGCCGCGTAGGCGGCCGGCTCGAAACGGGATTGCGCGCGTAGTAAACGGTTGAAGAGCGCCATATTTCCATTCCGGTCTGCAGGTGAGGTAAACGTCAACGCCGGACCGCCTTTGCGCCGATCGGCAGCGCGTAGACGGTCACCGGCGGGCGCACCGCGTCCTTGCCGCCGTTCATGCCGGCGGTGCGATTCAGCTGTGAGGCGGCCATCAGCAGCTCGCCGCGGTCGCTGATCCACATCGCATCGGGCCAAGCGAGCCTGTGGTCGGCGATCAGCGTGGCGATCCGCCCTTGCGGGCTGACGGTGAGGATCCGCGAACGGTCGGTGTCGCTGAGGTACATGATCCCGTTCGCGTCGATTGCGGTGCCGCCGGTCGTGGGCGTCGCTGCGAACCGCTTCACATGCGAGGCGAGATCGCTCGCCGCGGGCGCGGGACCGTCGAGGAATCGCGTCTCGACGCGCGACAGTCCGCCGTCGCACGGCTGGAAATAAATTCATCGGCCGTCCGGCGAGACCTCCAGCTGATCGGCCTGGACGAACACCGGCTCTCCCTGCGGGTCTCGCAACTCGCGGCCCTCGGCTCGGATCGCGCGTCGCGCGGTGGTGCTGGCGTCGCCGTCGAGCGCGCGCCGCGCCCGGCCTGACACGAGATCGAGCACGATGCGGCCGGGCGGGCGCGCGTCGGTGAGGTAGGCGCGATCACCGTTGAAGCGGACGTCGTCGACGAAGCTGCGCGGCGTCACCGCCTCGTCCAGGTCGTAGATCCGCGCGACGCGGTTGGTTGCGAGATCGATCCGGATGAGGCGGGCGGCGCCTGGCACAGCGGGCGCGCCGATGCCAGGACTGCCGCTGTCAACCACCCACAGCGCGCCGTCAGGGCCGACGCGGACGGCGTTGACATCGACGAAATGCCCGGCGGGCGGACCCGGCGCGTTCCAGCCCGCGTCCGGGTAGGGCACCGGCCTGCCGTCCTTCACCTCGACGAGGTGCGGCTCGCCGGCGTGGCGGGGCTGCACGGGCAGGAACAGCCGGCCCGAGGCGCTCTGGGTGACGCCGTTGACGACGAGGTCGGACGCGAAGATCGTCCGCAGCCTACCGGCGGGCGGCTCCGGGGAAGCGGTCGCACCGGTCAGCAGGACGGCGGCGACCGCCGACGCGAGCGACTTTCCGCTGAGCAATCGACTGCTCCGCACCCGAT
Organism: uncultured Sphingomonas sp.; assembly: GCA_964247925.1. Lineage (GTDB taxonomy): Bacteria > Pseudomonadota > Alphaproteobacteria > Sphingomonadales > Sphingomonadaceae > Sphingomonas. The sequence goes on along the minus strand of CAXTWJ010000064.1, from coordinate 1,028 downwards.
CCATGGCTCCTTCTCCATTCAGAATTGTGATCGACCGTCGTCCGGACCCATCGGCGGACGGAACCCCTCTGCGCCGCATCGCGCTCACAGCAGCTTGTCCAGCGTGATCGGGAGCTCCCGGATGCGTCGGCCCGTCGCGTCGTGGATCGCGTTGGCGACCGCCGCGGCGACGCCGGTGATGCCGATCTCCCCCAGACCGCGCGCGCCCATCGGCGCGTGCGGATCGGGGATGTCCGTCCAGATCACGTCGATCGGCGGCACGTCCATGTGGACGGGGACGTGGTACTCGGCGAGGCTGGGGTTCATGATCCGGCCGCTGCGATCGTCGAGTTCGGTCTGCTCCATAAGCGCCTGCCCTAGCCCCATAATGATGCCGCCGCGCAGCTGGCTGGCGGCGGTCTTGGCGTTGAGGATACGGCCGCAGTCGTATGACCCGAGGATGCGCGCGACGCGCGTCTCGCCGGTGACGGCATTGACGCGCATCTCGCAGAACACCGCGCCGTAGGAGTGCATCGACCAGTGCATCGTCTCCAGCGGCGGCGGCGCCGACGCCTCGGCCACGACCTCCTCCCGCCCGGCGCGCGCCAGGATCGAGCGGTAGCTCTCGTGGCGATCGGGCCCGTCCAGCTTGGCGAGGCCGCCGTCGACGCCGCCGACCTCGTCGGGCGTAAGGCCGGCGAGCGGCGAGTCGTTGCCGGCCAGCTTGAGCAGCTGCGTCACCAGCTCCCGGTGCGCCGCGATCACCGAGGCGCCGATCGAGGCGGTCTGCTGCGATCCGCCGGCGACCACGACGCCGGGCAGGGTCGAGTCGCCGTAGCGGAACGCGACCTGGCCGAGCCCCAGCCCGAGCCGCTCCGCGCACACCTGCGTCTGCACGGTCGCGGTGCCCATCCCCATCTCGTGCGCGGCGACCTCGACCACGGCCGCGATCCCCTGCAAGCTGTCCGGCCGCAACGTGATTCGCGCGGCGCCGCCCGGCATCCGCTGATAGGGGTAGGTCGCGCCCGCGCCGCCCGTGCCGACCAGCC
>CAXTWJ010000063.1:9058-10874 GCA_964247925.1 uncultured Sphingomonas sp. | reverse complement strand
CGCGCCCGGGCGGCATCTCGTCCAGCCGGCTGACATCCATCTCGCCATATTGCGCCAGTGTCAGCGTGCGCGGGATCGGCGTCGCGGTCATCGCCAGCAGGTGCGGGCTGCGACCCTTTTCCTGGAGCAGCATCCGCTCCGCGACCCCGAACCGGTGCTGCTCGTCCACCACCACCAGGCCCAGGTCGCGATAGCTGACCGTCGCCTGGAAGATGGAATGCGTGCCGATCAGGATGTCGATCGAGCCGTCGGCGAGGCCCATCAGCGTCGCCTCGCGCGCCCGGCCCGTGTCGCGCCCGGTCAATACCGCGATCTCGACCGGCAGGCCGGCGAGCTGACGCCGCAGCGTCTCGCCGTGCTGGCGCGCCAGGATTTCGGTCGGCGCGAGCAGCGCCCCCTGCGCGCCCGCCTCCACCGCGATCAGCAGCGCCAGCGCGGCGACCAGCGTCTTGCCCGAGCCGACATCGCCCTGCAGCAGCCGGAGCATGGGCGACGCCTGCGCCATGTCGCCCTCGATCTCCGCGATCGTGCGCGCCTGAGCACCGGTCAGCTGATAGGGCAGGCTCAGCAGGTCGCGCAGCCGGCCGTCCCCGACCAGCGCCCGCCCCTTGCGCGCGCGCGTCGATTGCCGGACCAGCGCCATCGCCAGCTGGTTGGCGAACACCTCGTCATAGCCTAGCCGGGCGCGCGCGACCGCGTCGGCGGGGTCGGCGTGGACGCGGGCCAGCGCCTCGCGCCAGTCGGGCCAGCCCCGGCTTGCCTTCAGCCCCGGCTCGATCCATTCGGGCAGCGCCGGCGCGCGCTCCACCGCCTGCGCCGCCAGCTGCGCCATGCGCCGCGACGTGAGCCCTTCCGACAGCGGGTAGATCGCTTCGCGCTCGCGCACCTCCTCGCCCGGCTCGCCCAGGTCGGGATGCGTCATCTGCAGTTCCTGGCCATATTGGTCCAGACGCCCGGACACCCGGCGGGCCTCGCCGAGCGGCAGCAGTTTCCGCACATAGCCCGACGAGCCGCCGAAATAGGTCAGGCTCAGATAGTTGCCGTGGGCATCCGTCGCGAGCACGCGCGAAGGACCGCGCGGGCCACGGCTGAGCCGGTACTCGGTCGGCGTCACCACGATCGAGACGACCCGGCCGACATCCGATTGCATCAGCTCGGTGCGCGCGACCCGATCGATCCAGCCGGTCGGCAGGTGAAAGGCGACATCGACCACGCGCCGCAAACCCAGCCGTTCCAGCGGCCTGGCGAGCGCCGCCCCCACGCCCTTGAGCGCGGTCGCCTCGGCGAACAGCGGATTGAGGATGTCGGGTCGCATCGCTATCTGCCGCCTATAGCCCAGCCGACGGCTGCTTCCACAGGTGCCCAGCGAAGTATCACTTTGCTGGGGTGGCAGCGCCGCCGGCCCATTCGCGTTGGAGCGCCCATGGATCACGAGACCCGCCTGAAACGCGTGCGCTTCCGCGCCTGGCACCGGGGCACGCGCGAGGCCGACCTGCTCGTCGGTGGCTTCTTCGACGCGCACGGGGTCGCATGGGGCGAGGCGGAGCTCGCGTGGTTCGAGGCGCTGCTGGAGGAACAGGACGTCGACATCATGGCCTGGGCGATCGGGTCGCAGCCGGTGCCCGTGGCGTGGGAGGGCGAGATAATGTCCGCCATGCGCGCGCTCGGCTACGTGCCGTTGCCGGCTTCACCGTCACCCCGCGCCTGACCCGGGTCCCGCTGCCCTTTCCCGCCCAGAACAGGGGGACCCCGGCGCAAGGCCGGGGTGACGCAAGCACCTGATGCCCGACCTCCCGGAGATCCTATCCGCGCCCCC
>CAXTWJ010000063.1:8209-9048 GCA_964247925.1 uncultured Sphingomonas sp. | reverse complement strand
GGCCGACCGGCTTCCTGCCCGCGCGGCTCGCCGTGCTCGCCCGCGCCGCCCCTACCCGCGCGGTGTGCGGCGCCCCCGACGACGCCGACGCGCGCGCGGTCGCCGCGACCGCGCCGTTCTTCGCGCCCGAGCTGGAGGTGCTGACCTTTCCCGCCTGGGACTGCCTGCCCTTTGATCGGGCCTCGCCGTCGCTGCGCGTCATGGCTGACCGGATCGCGACGCTGCACCGGCTGCAGGGCAAGCCCCAAGGGCCAGAAACGCGTGCGCAGCTGCTGCTGACCACCGCCAATGCCATCACCCAGCGCGTGCTGACGCCGTTTCGCATCCGCCAGCTCGTGGCCACGCTGGCGCCCGGCGAGCGGATCAGCCGCGACCGACTCGCGGGCCTGCTCGGCGCCAACGGCTATGTGCGCACCGACACCGTCCACGACCAGGGCGAATATGCCGTGCGCGGCGGCATCGTGGACCTGTTCCCGAGCGGCGAGGAGCAGGCGCTGCGCCTCGACTTCTTCGGCGACGAGATCGAGACCGTCCGCACCTTCGATCCCGCCGACCAGCGCACCACGGGCCGGGTCGATCGCTTCACGCTGCTGCCCGCGTCCGAAACACTGCTCGACGAGGAGCAGGTCAAGCGCTTCCGCAGCCGCTACCGCGAGCGCTTCGGCGCGACCGCGACGGGCGACCCGCTCTACCAGGCGATCAGCGACGGCCGCCGGCTTGCCGGGATGGAGCACTGGCTGCCGCTGTTCGAGGAGAAGCTCGCCACGCTGTGGGACCATCTCGCCAACGACGCGGTGATCGTGCGCGACGCGGGCACGCCGGCCGCCGTCGAGTCCCGC
>CAXTWJ010000063.1:0-8199 GCA_964247925.1 uncultured Sphingomonas sp. | reverse complement strand
GCCGCGGCCTGGCTGCCGCGGTCCACGGTGCGCACGAGGGCGGCAAGCTGCAGGCGGAGATCGCCTTCGTCGCCTACACCCGGCTCAAGGGCCTGGCCACCGTGGAGACCGGGCCAGCGCTCTACGCGCTCGGCCTGCTGATGCTCGCCATGGTGGTCACCGCCGCCCTGCTGGACGAGGACGCGGTGAAGCGGTTCCGCAGCCATTAGCGCGAGCGGTGCGGCGCCACCGCGACCGGCGATCCGCTCTACCAGGCGGTCAGCGAGGGGCGGCGGCTGGCGGGCATGGAGCACTGGCTGCCCTTGTTCGAGGACAAGCTGGCGACCCTGTTCGACCATCTCGGGGACGCGGTGATCGTCCGCGACGCCGGCGTGCCCGCCGCGGCCGAGCAGCGGTTCGACGCGATCGCGGACTATTACGAAAACCGCAAGCGCGCCGAGGCCGCGCAGCCCGGCAGCTATCGCCCGCTTCCCGCCAAGACACTCTATCTCGAGACGCAGGAGCTTGGCGCCGCGGACGCGGCCACGCGCGCGCACCTCGCCACGCCCTTCCACGAGCCGGAGAGCGCGACCGTCATCGACTTCGGCATCGACGGCCCCCGCGACTTCGCGCCCGAGCGCGGCAGCGGCGCCAACATCTACGAGGCGGTGACCGCGCACGTCGAGGCGTTGCGGAAACAGGGCCGCCGCCCCGTGCTCGCCAGCTACTCCGCCGGCGCGCGCGAGCGGCTGGGCGGACTGCTCAAGGACCATGGGCTGAAGGGCGCCGTCGTCGCCGATACCTGGCAGGAGGCGCTGGCGGCCGCCGATCCCGGCAAGAGCTTCGGCGTCGCGCTGGTGGTGCTGGGCCTCGACCACGGCTTCACCGCGCCCGGCGTCGCGGTGCTCACCGAGCAGGACATGCTGGGCGACCGGCTGATCCGGCGGCAGAAGCGGCGCAAGTCGGCGGACGCGTTCCTGGCCGAGCTGGCGACGCTCTCGCCCGGCGATCTGGTGGTCCACGCCGACCACGGCATCGGCCGCTATGAGGGGCTGACCTCCATCCCCGTCGGCCAGTCGCCGCACGATTGCGTCGCGCTGTCCTATGCCGGCGGCGACAAGCTCTACGTGCCGGTCGAGAACCTGGAGGTGCTGTCCCGCTACGGCTCGGGCGAGGACGGCGCCGCGCTCGACCGGCTCGGCGGCGAGGCGTGGCAGCGGCGCAAGAGCCGCATGAAGGAGCGCATCCGCGAGATCGCGGGCGAGCTGATCGCCACCGCCGCCGAGCGCGCGCTGCACCCCGGCGACGTGCTGGAGCCTGACGCCAGCGGCTATCCCAGCTTCGTCGATCGCTTTCCCTACGAGGAGACCGACGATCAGGACCGCGCGATCGGCGACGTCATCGAGGATCTGGGCGCGGGCAAGCCGATGGACCGGCTGGTCGTCGGCGACGTCGGCTTCGGCAAGACGGAGGTGGCGCTGCGCGCCGCGTTCGTGGCGGCGATGGGCGGCAAGCAGGTGGCGGTGGTCTGTCCGACGACGCTGCTCGCACGCCAGCATTACAACAACTTCAAGGCCCGCTTCGAGGGCTTCCCGATCGAGATCGGCCGCCTCTCGCGCCTGGTCACGCCCAAGGAGGCGACACAGACGCGCACCGGCCTGAAGGAAGGCACGATCGACGTCGTCGTCGGCACGCACGCGATCCTGGCCAAGAGCATCGAGTTCAAGCGGCTCGGCCTGGTCGTGGTGGACGAGGAACAGCGGTTCGGCGTCACGCACAAGGAGCGGCTGAAGACGCTGCGGGCCGACGTCCACATGCTGACGCTCACCGCCACCCCCATCCCGCGCACGCTGCAGATGGCGATGTCGGGCATCCGCGAGCTGTCCGTGATCCAGACCCCGCCCGTCGATCGGCTGGCGGTCCGGACCTATGTCATGCCTTGGGATCCGGTCGTGCTCCGAGAGGCGCTGCTGCGTGAGCATTATCGCGGCGGGCAGAGCTTCTTCGTCACCCCGCGCGTCGCCGACCTGCCCGACATCGAGGAGTTCCTGCGCAGGGAGGTGCCCGAGATCCGCTATGTCGTCGCGCACGGCCAGATGGCACCGACCGAGGTCGAGGAACGGATGAGCGCCTTTTACGACCGCAAGTTCGAGGTGCTGATCTCCACCACCATCGTCGAGAGCGGGCTCGATATCCCGTCCGCCAACACGATGATCGTCAACCGCGCCGACCGGTTCGGCCTCGCGCAGCTCTATCAGCTGCGCGGCCGCGTCGGTCGATCGAAGACGCGCGCCTACGCCTATATGGTGACCCCGCCCGAGCGCCAGATGACGGACACGGCGGAGAAGCGGCTCAAAGTGCTGTCCGACCTCGACTCGCTCGGCGCCGGTTTCCAGCTCGCCAGCCATGATCTCGACATTCGCGGCGCGGGCAATCTGTTGGGCGACGAGCAGTCGGGCCACATCAAGGAGGTCGGGTACGAGCTGTACCAGTCGATGCTGGAGGAGGCGATCATGGACGCCAAGGCCGGCGGCCTGGCGAAGCGGCCGACCGACTTTTCGCCGCAGATCACCGTCGATGCGCCGATCCTGATCCCGGAGGACTATGTCCCCGATCTCGACCTGCGCATGGGCCTGTACCGGCGCCTGAACGACCTGGACCAGAGCCGCGACGTGGAGGCGTTCGCCGCCGAGCTGATCGACCGCTTCGGCCCGCTGCCCGACGCGACGGAGAACCTGATTCGCGTCATCGACATCAAGCTCAACGCCAAGCGCGCCTGCATCAGCAAGATGGATGTCGGCGCGAAGGGCGTGGTCGTGACCTTCCACGACAACAAGCCGCCCAATGTCGATGCGCTGCTCGCCTATGTGGAACGGCTGGGCGCGGTCGCGAAGATCAGGCCCGACGCGAAATTCGTGCTGGCGCGCGCCTGGCCCGACGCGAAGGCGCGGCTGCACGGGGCGCTGCAGCTGTCGAAGGGGTTGGCGAAGACGGCGGGGTGAACGTGTCCGGAATGGAGCCGATCCGCGCGATCGGCTCGCAATCGCCGACCGCGTCGGCTATGTAGGGCACATGGCCGATGAACCCGAGAACCTGACGTTGCGGCTTTTGCAGGAACTGCGCGAAGAGATGCGGGCGATGAGATCCGATCTGGCGGAACGCATGACCGACCTGACACAGCGCGTGGACGGCAATACCCTTACCTTCAATCTGGTGGCTGGCGTGGTCTATGACCACGAGCAGCGCATCGCCATGCTCGAAGAGCGAAGTCTGCCTCGTCGCTAGGACGAATGGTCCGCCACGATCCGCCACCCCGCCGGCCGCCGCTCCCACAGCAGCGTGGTCATCCCGCTCTCCTCCTTCGCCCCGCCCGTCAGGCGCCAGCGCGCGATCAGCAGCTGTTGCGCGGGGCCGATCGTGCGGAACGCGACCGGCTCGAAGCTGAGCCGCCCGCGCGTGTTGCCGGTGCTGGCGAAGCTTGGGCGATAATGGTCCGCGATCGCCGCCCTGCCGCGCAGCACGCCCTCCTTCACCACGAAGGTCGCATCCTCGGCATAGACCGCGACGAAGCGGTCGAGGTCGCCCGCGTTCCACCCCGCCGCGCTCGCGGTCATCGCGGCCATGACCTGCGCCTGCGGACCGGACAGGACGGGCGCGGCGGCGATCAGCGCGGCCAGGGGCAGCAGGCGCATCTCTAATCCTCCACCAGCCGCACCAGCGCCGCCGTCTCGAGCGGCGGCGCGCACAGGAACCCTTGATAGTGGGTCGCCCCCGCTCCGGCCAGCAACGCGCGATGGGCCTCGCTTTCCACCCCTTCCGCGATCACGCCCAGGCCAAGCTCGCGCGCCATCGCGATGACGTGGCGCACGACGACCTGGTCGCGCGCGTCGCCCAGCAGGTCGCGCGACAGGCCGCCGTCGATCTTCAGATAGTCGAGCGGCAGGGCCTTCAAATAGGCGATGCTCGAATAACCGCTCCCGAAATCGTCAAGCGCGACGCGCGCGCCCGCCGAGCGAAGGCTGGCTAGGCGTTCGCCCGCGAGCGGCAGGTCGGCGATCAGCTCGTGCTCGGTCACTTCCAGCGTCAGGCGGGCCAGGTCGATCCCGTGCGCCCGGGTCCGCGCCAGCAGCTCATCGGCGAAGGCGTCGCGCGCCAGGTCCGATGCCGTGACGTTGAGCGCCAGCGTCAGCTGTTCGAGCGCGGCGGGCCAGTCCGCCACGGCGGCGAGCGCGACGGCATGGATATGTGCGGACAGAGCGGGCAGCAGTTCGGCGCGCGACGCCGCCGCGAACAGCTTCTGCGCTCCCAGCTCGCCCAGCCGCGCGTGCCGCCAGCGCGCGAGCACCTCCACCCCGGTGACGCGTGCCGTCGCCATCGCGACCTGTGGCTGGAAGCGCAGCTCGATCTCGCCCGCCTCGATCGCGGCGCGCAGGTCGTCGGCGAGGCGTCGGCGCGGGGTGGCGAGAGCAGTCATCGCCGCCATGACTAGACGAGCACGAGCGCCCGCGCCAAGCAAAGGCTTGTCGCCACGTGACACAGGCCCTAGCTCGTGGGCATGTCGCCTGCCCCCTCCCCGCCGTCGCCGGTCGACGCGCCCTTGAGGGACTCGTACGGTCGCGTGATCCGCTACCTGCGCATTTCCGTCACCGATCGCTGCGATCTGCGCTGCCGCTACTGCATGGCCGAGCAGATGACGTTCCTGCCGCGCGCCGCGCTGCTCCAGCTGGAAGAGATCGCGATCATCGCCGAGCGCTTCATCGCCCGCGGCGTGGACAAGATCAGGCTTTCGGGCGGCGAGCCGCTGGTCCGGCGCGACGTCGGCGAGCTGGTCCGGCGGCTGGGCGGCCATCTCGGTCGCGGACTGGGCGAGCTGACCATGACAACCAACGGCACGCGGCTGGCCGAGCACGCGGACGCGCTGGTCGCGGCCGGGATGCGGCGGGTCAATGTCAGCCTCGACAGTCTCGACCCCGAGCGCTTCCGCTACATCACGCGGCACGGCGACCTCGATCAGGTGCTCGGCGGGATCGCGGCGGCGCGCGCGGCGGGGCTGCGCGTCAAGATCAACACGGTCGCGCTCGCCGGGCTTAATGAGGACGAGATTCCGGCGATGCTCGACTGGTGTGTGGCACAGGGCCATGACCTCTCGCTGATCGAGACCATGCCGCTGGGCGCGATCGACGAGGACCGGGCCGATCGCTTCGTCCCGCTCACCCGCGTCTTCGCGAACCTGCAGCACCGCTTCGATCTCGAGCGCGACGAGTATCGGACCGGAGGCCCCGCGCGCTATTGGCGGGTCGCGGGTACGCAAACGCGGCTTGGCCTGATCTCACCGCTCACCGCCAATTTCTGCGACGGCTGCAACCGGGTGCGGTTGACGACCGAGGGAAGGTTGTACGCCTGCCTGGGCCATGACGATCAGGTCGATCTCAAGACCGCGCTGCGCGACGGCGGCGTGGCGGCGCTGGACGCCGCCATCGACGAGGCGCTCAGGATCAAGCCCGCGCGTCACGCTTTCGCCATCGGTCGGGGTACCGCACCCGCGGTGGCCCGGCACATGAGCGTCACCGGCGGATGAACGGCTACACGCGGCGGGCGCTGGTCGCCTCGCCCACCCCGCCCGCGCAGGCGGCGGCGCGCGATCTGGCGGACACATGCGACTGGGTGCCGGTCGAGGAGGCCGACGTCGTCGTGGCGCTGGGCGGCGATGGGTTCATGCTGCAGACGCTGCACACGATGCTCGAACGCCGGTGTCCGGACGTGCCCGTGTTCGGAATGAACCTGGGCACGGTCGGCTTCCTGATGAACGAGTGGCGTGCGCACGGGCTGGACGACCGGCTGGCGCGCGCGCGGCCGTTCAAGGTGACGCCGCTGACCATGTCGGCGACGGGCGTCGATGGCCGCGTTCATACCCTGCCCGCGATCAACGAGGTATCGCTGCTGCGCGAGACGCGGCAGAGCGCGAAGCTGGAGGTGACCGTCAACGAGCGCGTGGTGCTGCCCGAGCTCGCCTGCGACGGCGTGCTCGTCGCGACGCCCGCCGGATCGACCGCGTACAACCTGTCGGCGCAGGGGCCGATCCTGCCGCTCGGCTCCGCGCTGATCACGCTCACGCCGATCAGCCCCTTTCGCCCGCGGCGCTGGCGCGGCGCCATCCTGCCCGACAAGACGCGCGTGTCGCTGCGCGTCCTTGATGCCGCCAAGCGGCCCGTCTCGGCCGTCGCCGACCAGCGCGAAATCCGCGACGTGGCACAGGTCGCCATCTGCATGGATCGCGCACGCGAGCTGACGCTGTTGTTCGATCCCGAACACGCGCTGGACGACCGCATCACGATGGAACAGTTCGCGGCGTAGCGCGCCGACGATTGACGAGGCTTCGCCGCGCCGCCGTCAAGGGGCTTGCATCGTCCGACGCGCCGCGTATAGACGCGCCACTCGCGAACGGTCCCTGATAGCTCAGCGGTAGAGTAGGTGACTGTTAATCACTTGGTCGTTGGTTCGAATCCAACTCAGGGAGCCATTCGCGAGGTATGACTCGTGCCGACCGGCCCCTGCGGCAAGTGCTCGACCAGCTCAGCTTCGACACGCCTGGCCAGGGCCTGCATGAGGTCACGCGACCCTTGGCCCGCTGGCTCGACGCGCAGGACGTCGCCGACGGGCTGCTCACCATCTTCTGTCGGCACACCTCCGCCTCGCTTCTGATCCAGGAGAACGCCGCGCCCGCCGTGCGGCGCGACCTGCAGCGCTGGATGTCGGATCTCGCGCCCGAGGGCACGGGCTATGAGCATGACGATGAGGGGTCGGACGACATGCCCGCGCACCTGCGCACGGTGCTGACCGGCGTGCAGCTAGCCATTCCGGTCATGGCCGGGCGGCTCTCGCTTGGCACGTGGCAGGGAGTCTACCTTTGGGAACATCGCCGCCGACCTCATCGGCGTGACGTGGCGCTGCACCTGCTCGGCCAGTGAGTGACGCCGCCCATCCACGCTGGACGCTGGCGGCGTGCATCCTGGCGTCCAGCCTCGCCTTTATCGACGGATCGGTGGTGAACGTCGCGCTGCCGGCGATCGGGGCCGACCTGCACGCCGGGCCGGCGGCGCTGCAATGGACGATCAACGCCTATCTGCTGCCCCTGTCCGCGCTGTTGCTGCTCGGCGGCGCGGCCGGTGACCGGTTCGGCCGGCGACGGCTGCTGATCGGCGGCATCGTGCTGTTCGCGGTCGCATCGATCCTGTGCGCGTGGGCGCCCGGCCTCGCCGTCCTGCTGCCCGCGCGCGTGGGGCAGGGGGTCGGCGCGGCGATGCTGATGCCCAACAGCCTGGCGCTGCTCGGCAATGCGTTCAGCGGCGAGGCGCGCGGCCGCGCGATCGGCACCTGGGCGGCGGCCGGCGCGATCACGGGCGCGGTCGGGCCGCCGCTGGGCGGCTGGCTCGTCGGCGCGGTGGGCTGGCGCGCGATCTTCTACCTGAACGTGCCGCTCGCGCTCGGCGCCATGCTGGTGGCCTGGGCCTATGTCGAGGAAAGCCAGGAAGGGACGCTGCCGCTCGACCTCCCCGGCGCGGGGTTGGCGACGGCGGCGCTGGGCGCGCTCGCCTGGGGGCTGACATGGTGGTCCTCCGCTCGGATGCTCGATGCCGTCGCCGCCGGGTCGCTGATCGGTGGCGTGATCGCGCTGGCCGCGTTCGTCTGGTGGGAACGGCATCGCGGCGATCGGGCGATGATGCCCGTGGCGCTGTTCGCGTCGCGCGCCTTTGCCGGGCTCAGCCTTCTCACCTTCCTGCTCTACGGCGCGCTGGGCGGACTGCTGGTGCTGCTGCCCTTCGTGCTGATGCAGGCCGCGGGCTATTCGCCGCTGCAGGCCGGGATGGCGCTGCTGCCCTTCCCCGCGCTGATCGGCGGCGCGTCGCGGTTCATGGGCCGCGTCGCGGAACGGACCGGGCCGCGCTGGCCGCTGACATTGGGGCCGCTGGTGGTGGCGGGAGGCTTCGCGCTGATGGCCGTCGTCGATCCGCGCTTCGGGTATTGGACGGGGTTGTTCCCGGCGCTGCTCGTCGTGGCGGGTGGGATGGCCGGTGCGGTGGCGCCGCTCACCACCGCCGTGCTCGGCTCGGTCGATGAACGCCATACCGGCACCGCGGCCGGGTTCAACAGCGCGGGCGCGCGGACGGGCGGGCTGCTCGCGACCGCGGCGACGGGCGCGGTGATCGCGGTGCGTGGCGA
>CAXTWJ010000062.1:0-10912 GCA_964247925.1 uncultured Sphingomonas sp. | reverse complement strand
GGCGTAGGCATCGGCTGGATCTGGCCGGTGCTGGCGATCGTCGCGCTGTGGCTGCTCCTCCGATGACGGCGCCGCGCCGGCGCCCCGGGCCGCGGCTTGGCCGCGTACGGCCGGTGGCGCTCCTGCTTCTGCTCCCGACGGCATGGACGGGCTGGACGTCGACGGTCGCCGCACGCGATCGACGCGTCGTCGCGGAACCGCCGGCGAGGAGCTTCGCCGTCTGCCGCACGGGCGGAGGCGTCGACTGCGTGGTGGACGGGGACACGGCGTGGATCGGCGGGGTCAAGGTGAGAGTGGCGGACATCGATGCGCCGGAGACCCACCCGCCCCGCTGCCGCGCCGAGGCGGAACTCGGCGAGCGCGCCACGCTGCGCCTCGCAGAGCTGATGAACGCCGGCCCATTCGATGTCGCTCGCGTCGACCGCGACGAGGACCGCTACGGACGCAAGCTGCGCGTGCTGCTCCGGCGGGGCAGGTCGCTCGGCGCCCGGCTCGTCGCGGAAGGCCTGGCGCGAACATGGGACGGCCGCCGCCATCCATGGTGCTGACCGCCCGACCGGGGCCGGCACGCCTCTGCCCCGGACGGACCCGGAGAACGCGCGTTCCCGTCGGCCGGACCAGCAGACCGAGGACTTGGACGGGAGCAGGCCCACGAGGAAAGCAGAAGTGATCGACCACTCCGCCGGAGCGACGGGTCCGTCGAGGGACGCGGTCGCGCCGATCCCGTGCCACCTCGACCTGAAGCCTCCGCCGGCGGCTCCGGGGATCGAAGAGGTCGCCGACCTGCTCGGGGAGGCGGCCCGGCTCGTGGCGGGAATGCCGTGGGACGAGGCCGAGCGTCATCGTCGGGGACTCCGCGTCGACGTGCTCGACTACGAGGTGAACGTGTCCCGTGGCCGCATCTCGATCGGGCTGGACCGGGGCGATCCGCTCCTGCCCGCGGACCACTCCGCCGACGATCTCCTGGGCTCATGGGCTCGGAGCGCCGGGACGGCGGTCCGGACGACCTCCGCCACGGGCGTAGCGATGGAAAGCGCGCTGAGGCGTGCCGCCCGGATCACCGCCGCCGCCTACACGATTGCCGAAGTCCCGTTCTCCCACGTGACCGCCTACTCCGGGCCCAGCAGGGCCACCGCCGGACGAGCACGCGTATTCGGCGCCGATGGATACCGGTCGGTTCCCCGCGAGCTGACCGCACTTCTAGACGAGGTCGCGCCGCCGCATCGCGTCCTCCTCCGGTGGCACCTCCCCGAGAAGGTCCGACTGGTCAGTCACGTGTCGGGCGAGGCAGTGGACGCGGGCGACCTCAGCATCGTCGACCTCATGCGACTCGCGCCGGAGATCTCACCGGAGGTGGTGGCGGCTATCCGACGCGACTGCTGACGGGATCGGACCGCAGGAGCCTCGACGGGAACCATCGCCGCCCAGGCGAGCCCCGTGTGGAAGCGAGCACGCACACCGCATAGGCTTCGATCCCACCTCGACCTCGAGGCTCATTCAGGCGCCGCATGCGCTTGCTTGCCTCGCGGAGACGCACCGGCCATGCTCGAGCCGTGGTCAAGATGTTCCTGGGCGTCACCCATCGGCCGTGGTTCGACCAGCTCGCGGGCACGGCCCCCGACGAGGTCAACTTCTGGCAGCCTTCCGGTACCGGCGAGTTCAAGGCTCTGCGACCCGGCGACCTGTTCCTCTTCAAGCTCAAGGGCGCCGACGCCGCGATCGCCGGCGGTGGGGTCTTCGGGCACGCGTCGCTCGCGCCGCTCTCGCTGGCCTGGGAGGCGTTCGGGCCGAAGAACGGCAACGCGTCCCTCGCCGACATGCGCGCGACCATCGCCCGGCTGCGCCACGCGGCGGCGCCGCTCGGTTCGCGCGAGGACCCGGTGATCGGCTGCAGGATCCTGACGGAGCCGTTCTTCTGGCCGCGCGAGGCGTGGATGCCCGTCCCGAGCAGCTTCTCGCCAAACGTCGTGGTCGGAAAGGGCTACTCGACGGAGACGGAGGAGGGCCTGCGGCTCTGGCGCGGCGTGACCGAACGCCTGGCCGCCATGCCCGCGGCACCGCGTCCGGTGATCGGCGACAGGTACGGCGAGCCGGTGCCGATGCGGCGGCGACTGGGCCAGGGCGCCTTCCGGCTGGCGGTCACCGACGGCTACGGGCGGCGGTGCGCCGTGTCGGGGGAGAGGACGCTGCCCATCCTCGACGCCGCGCACATCCGCTCCTACGGCGAAGGCGGCGAGCACGAGCCCTCGAACGGCCTGCTCCTCCGTACGGACATCCACCGCCTGTTCGACCTCGGCTACGTCACCGTGACGGAACGCAACCGCTTCGCCGTCAGCGATCGACTGAAGGCGGACTTCGACAACGGCGTGCACTACTACGCCATGCAGGGGACGGAGCTCGCCGCGCCTCGGACCGGCTTCGCGCCGCCCTCGCCCGAGGCGCTGAAGTGGCATCGCGAGCACCGCTACCTGGGCTAGACCACGTCTCCGGAGCGGGAGTGAGGCGCCTGCCTCACCCGGCATGAAGGTTGCCGACGTCGTCCACCGAAGCGGCGGGAGCTCGGACCCGCCGGCGCATGCGCGTCAGCCGATGGTCAGATCGGCTGTCGCGCCGTCCCACTTGCCCGAAAGCCCGGGGACCTCGTCGAGCTGGCGCAGCTGCGCGAACCCGCCGCGCTCCTCCCGATAGCGCACGATCTCGAAGCCGTGCCCCTTCAGGGCGGGGACGGCGTCCAGCTCACCGGCCGTCGCCGAGTTCAGATCGATCATCCAGCGCTGGTCCCCGTCCATCCGCGTTCGTCCGTGCCGGCGACCAGATCCGACGTGGCGTCGAGCCGCTCCAGAAGCATCAGAACGTCTCGCTGGCAAATGGTGCCCCGCCGCACCATCGCATCGAGAAGGCACGTGCCGATCTCGGCGGCCTGGTCGCGCGCCGCCTGCACCTCCACCATCGACGCCATGCCCGAGGCGACCAGGGCGTCGGCGACGCACGCCTCGTCGCTCAGCGAGAGAGTCAGGTCGATCGCCCCGCCCGCCCGTGGCTCGTCGGCAGCGCGCGTCAGCGGACGGAAGTCCGGCGCGCGGTCTCGTCGCGTGCCGCCGCGATCGTGTCGCAGGCGCCGGACAGGAGCGTATCGATCGCGCACTGCACGCGGGCCGCCCTGAACAGGTTGCCCGTCCTCACCTCCCCTGCCGGCCGCATCGGCGGCCCCAACCCGTAGACCACGTGCTCGCCGTCGACGCCGCTCCACATCGGATTGACCGACCCGAGATCGTCGGTGATCAGATGCGAGTCCACGTGCCGCACGCTCTGCAGCCTGCCGTCGTAGCGGAAGCCCAGGTAGTTCGGCGCGACCAGGGGCCAGCCCCCGCCCGAGGCGTACGGGTGGAAATAGCGGTCGTCGCGTTCGACGACGTCGATCCAGGTGTAGCCCGGCTCGATCTCCCCTCGCGAGAGCGACACCACGTAGACCATGTTGCTGTTGGTCGTCTCCGCCGCCACGTAGTCCTCCAGGTGCTGGTCGAGCTCCTCCAGCCAGACGCGCTCGCGACCGCTCGACGTCCTGCGCAGCGCCTGGCGCACGTCGGCGCGCACCTCGTGCCAGGCGAGATGCCTGACCGGAACGCCGTCGATGGCGCCGGGGAGCCGTCGTGCCGCGAACGACGGATCCGCCGCCGAGAGCGAGACGAGCATGCGATCTCCCCGGCACTGGCCGAGCCGCCCGACGTAGCGGCGCAGCTGCGCCTCCCCGGGCAGGACCCAGCCCTTCTTCGCCTCGACCACGACGTGCAGCGCGTCGCCCGCCGAGATCTCGATGTCGGTGAAGCCGCCGTCGCGCTCGCCGTAGCGCTGGAGGGATACCCTCAGCTCGCTTCCGGCACTCGGCAGGCCGAGCCGCGACAGGAGGGCAGACGCCAGCGCCGGACTGCGGGAGAGCGTCCAGCCGAGCGCACGGCTGGCGGCGTTCTCGTCCAGACCGAGAAGGGCGAACACGCTGGCCGCCTCCGACCGATGCAGGACCAAGGGGGAGGACACGGGACGACGGTGCCAGCACCCGGAGCCGTGCGCAACGGCCCGCGACGGAATGCTCGAGGCTCTGCCGCATCGAGCGGAGAGCCCGACGTGGACCGAGACGGGCCGCACGGGCCACTCGGCCCGTCGACCACGGAGGCGCGCCCGCGGGAGGTCCCGAGGACGGCCGGGGCAGTAGCTGCGAAGGATGATCGAAAGATGCTGAAGAGACGCATTCCGGACTGCATCGCGGCGATCGCGAGGACGGAGGCCGCGTCGGTGGGACTGGTCGCGTTCGCGATCGGCATGGGCCACTTCGTCGCCTGGACCCCGTTCGTCGCCTTCCCGTGGACTGCCCTCAGGCTGGCGATCGCGGGCGGTCTCGCGTGGCGCCTGTACATGATCCTAGTCGACCACGCGCTATCCTGAAGCCGGCGTGCTTTCGGAGCGACGCGTTCCCGCTCGCGCGAGCCGCGAGCGGGAACCTTGGAGGGTCGCGTACCCGCTAAAGGTCGGACCTGAACGGCCGCGCCCGCCCGTCACGGGGCGGTCGAGCGTTCAATCCTGCCACTCGAGCGTGATCGGCGCAGAGATGCCGAGGGCGCGGTGCACCGGGCAGGCGTGAGCCGCGGCCTCGAGCTTCCTGCGCTGCCGCTCGTCGAGGCCGCCGGGCACCCGGACGGTCACGGCCATCGCGGCGATCCGTCGCGGAGCGTCCGCCATCTCCTTCGTCACGACCGCGACCGAGCCGGCGATGTCGACCTCCATGGACCGCGCCGCGATGCCCATGATGCTGAGGATGCAGCTGCCCAGGGACACGGACAGCAGATCGCTCGGCGAGAAGCCCTCACCCAGGCCGTGGTTGTCCTTGGGCGCGTCGGTCACGACGACCACGCCCGACTCCTCGTGCTCGCACCTGCAGCGCAGATCGCCGTCGTAGCGCACCATCGTCTCGGCCATGCGTTCACTCCTCCGACCCGTCGACGATCCTCTGTGGAGGTCGGCGCCTCCCGTGCCAAGCCGATCCTGCGGGGGCACGCCGCGCTCCGGGAGCGCCCTTGCTCATTAGGCAAGGGACAAGTCGCTGTAAGCGCATCCTGATTCCGTGCGGGTGGGAGTGTCTTCGGAGGATCGCTCCTCGCCTAGAACGAGAGGGCTCAACGGAGATCCAGCATGTCCAACGTCCTCATCGGCATCATCGGCGTCATACTGTTCATCGGCCTCGCACTGGCCGGGGCGCTGTTCCTCGGTCCGCGGTTCCAGCAGTCGACCCAGGCCAGCCGCGCCTCGGCCGCCGTCCAGGCGACCGCCCAGGTCGCCAGCGCCATGAACATGTACCGCGCCGTGGAGGGGACGGACTATGCGGGAACCGGCTTCGACGACCTCGTGACGGCGGGCTACCTCAAGGCGGTGCCCTCGAATCCCACCGGCACCGGCGACTTCGACGTCGGCTCCGTCAGCGACGGCAACGGCAGCAGCCGACCGGTCGTCCTCATGCGGCTCGGAACCGACGCCGAGGCCGTCTGCAAGGAGATCAACAAGCAGACCAGCGGAAACGAGAGCATACCGGTCGGCGAGGCGGGCCGGCAGTCCGGATGCTACGCGGGTCGCGGCACCTGGTCCGTCTACACGGCGATCTGATCCTGTCGGGTCGACGACGCGATGTCTGCAATGCGCTCCGGCCCTCGGAGCCCGTCGACGGTGCATCTCGCTCGCCGAGAACCATTCGTCGTGCCCGAAGCGATCGAGAAGGCCGCGCCGGCCCCCGGCTCGGAACAGGACACGAGGTCGGGCGAGCGACGGAGCGTTCCGCCACCGCACTGGGCTCGCGAAACGCTCCGGCCCGTCCTGGCGGTGCTCCGCGAACACGAGCGCATCGCCGCTCGAGGGCCCTACAGGGCAGGATGACGGGTCGAGGTCCGGCGACCACTTGGAGAGTGCAGCGACAACGTCAATCATGACGAAACGGAAGGAATCTTCGGTATGACCAGGCTACACCTCTTCGAGAACTACGTCGGAGCCCGAGGCGGCATCGACGGTGACGGCGGCACCCAGGTCTGAGACGCAGTGGTCCGCGCCTCCGCTCCGATGCGGCTCGCATCCGGCTCGATCACGGCGCGACGAGCCGGAAGGGGTCGGTGACGCTATGAGGAGGACGGCCTACCGCAACTCGCGACCGACGAGCTACGACCGCGTACGGACCCGTGCCGGACAGCTCGTCGAGGAGGCCATCGACCAGCTGGGCTCGTTCTCTCCCGTTCTGGCCATCACGCGGCTGGTGGAGCGACGCTGCCTGGCGGAGGGCGTCGATCCGCCGACCGGTCACGTGGTCCGCGCCAGGATCGCGTACAGACGGCGCCTCGCCGCGGAGGGGGAGAGGGAGCGAGCGCGCCTCGTACTCGACCATTGCCCAATCGACCTGCCCGTGACGTTCCGGAACGCCGACGGACGGGCGGATCCCGTGCTTCCGTTCGCCTCCTTCGCGCTGATCGAGCCGGGCGCCTGGGTCGTCGCGGCCGGTCTGAAGGTCGGACTGCCCGACGCGTCGGACACGCACCGGCTTCTGACCGATGCGGTCGCGCGGCTCGACGGAGGGGACGTCGCGCCGGTCGTCGCGACCGCACGCTGTCCGGGCGACTGGAACCTGATCGAGGGGTTCCTCCCCCCACTCCGCGGCCGGCCCAGGCGCAGCGGCGCCGCGATGGGCTCCGAGGCACGTCGACTTCTGGGCCGGACCCTGTCCGGTGTCGAACTCCGCCCGCGCTCGACCGCCCGCGCCATGTCCGAGGCGGGCTCCAGCGCCGACCAGGAAAGTCTCGCCGGTGCGGGACGCATCCTGCGCTCGGCCGTCGCGGCGCACAACTCCCGTCTCGTCGCACCCGCCGGCCTCTCATTGGTCAGCGACGCGCTGCGCACCGCCTTCATCGAGGCGCTCGCGACGGCACAGGACTGACCGGTGCCTACGGATCTTCGAAGCCGGGCCGGATCTGCCTAACGGGTGGCGGATCGTCCACCCGATCGACCTCTCCGCGGCGGGAGTGCCGAACGGCGAGAGGGACTGCGAGAAGTCGAAAAGGAGGAAAACGCCCGATGACCGAGCGCCATCGTGCCGCGAGCACCGAGTCACTGGAGGCGCTCGCCCACCCCGACCGGCTCGGCATCGTCCGGATCGTCGTGGCCGGAGGACCGGACGGCCTGGCCTCGGGCGAGGTCGCCCGCCGAGCCGGACTCTCGCCCGCCGCGACGTCGTACCACCTCGCCTGGCTCGGGAGGGCGGGGATCCTGACGGCTCGGCGCGCCGGCCGAAGCATCGTCTATCGCGCCGATCGATCCGTCATGGCGGACCTCGTCGAGGAACTGGTCCGAACTGCCGAGGGCGATGGCTGGCCGCCGTTCGCCCTCAATGCCGTGTGGAGCATCCCCGCTGGTCACGGTCCCGCAGTGGAGCCTCGCGAGACCTACGGGCTCGTGTTCGGGACGGCGTCCAGCCCGCCGCTCTGTCGACACCCGGACTGAGCCACGTTGTACGCCGTCCCCGACGTCACCCGCACCGGACCCGCTGGCGGTCCCATCACCATCAGCATCGTCGGGGTCGAGGCCCGGGCGCTCGTCGGAACGCTCGCGTGGGCGCTCGACGCCACCGCCTCGCTGACTTGGTCCGGCGGGGAGCGATGTCGTCACTCCTCGCGCGCGCGAGCACCCACCTAGCTGCGTTCGCGAAGATCTGACCGCTCGGACTGCGGTCTCCAAGGCGCAGCCTCCTTCGCGACCTCCACGTCCGCCTTGACCCGGTCGCCGACCGGTGAGACCCATCGGCATGGGCAGCGACGGAACCAAGCGACGGGCGCGACGGCCAGACGCGCTCGCGATCGAGCGCGTGCAGGGCTACGGCTCGCCACGCCGGCCGCCGCCGGAGCGCATCGACCGTTCACTCTTCGCCGCACTGCGGCGCGACCGACCCGCATGACGGCGCTCCTCCCCCTGCTGCTGGTCCTATGGGTGCTCCTCGGGGTCGGCGCGCACGCCTTCCCGGCGATCGCCGGGACGCTGATCGGCGCGGGCGTCGGCGCAACGGTCTCCGTGGCCGTGTTCGCGGCGACGCGGGGCCAGGCCAGGCGCCAGACCGCACTCGACCTGTTCAAGGAGTACTACTCGGGCGACTTCGCCGACCTGCGACGGATGGCCGAGCGGTTCATGGCGAGGCATGCGGACGTCGACTGGTCCAGGAACGACCCGTACCTGCTCGGCACGGACGATCCCGACCTCGCAGGCTACGGCGCGGTGCTCCGGTTCTGGCAGCGCGTAGCCACCTTGTACCGCGAGCGCGAGATCCCGCAGAGCCTGTCCCAGCGCCTGCTCTCGCGCGAGCTCGGCTTCTGGAACGCCCGGATCTTCACGCCCATGAAGGCGCGCAAGGGGATGTACGTGCGCGGGCCGATCGTCGACCTCGCCTACAGGTTCTCCATCGGCGAGGCCCGCGACGCATTCGAAGCCGGCGGCACCGACGGCCGGCGCGCGGTACCGCCGGAGCTCGAGGGTCCCGGACGTTCCGCTCCGGCGGCTTCCGATCCAGGGAAACCGGCGACGATCGATCCAGGGTCTTAACGGCGACCGATGCCGTGGGATGCGATTAGCGAATCCGCGGCCGCGCCAGCCACAAGGCTAAGGCCCGGGCAGGTGCTCCCAAAGCTCTCGACGCATTGCGCCGAGCCGCTTCCGGTCGCTCTCGGACAGCGCGGCCAGGTATTCGTCAAGGAGCGCGCTCGCCGCTCCCATGACCCGGAGGCTGGCGGTCCGAAATCCCTTCAGGACCGAGAACGCGCCCGGCTCGATCGCAGCTACCGAGTCGAAGCGGGCGATGCGCTCGTCGGCGGTGGGATGCGTGCCGACCGGCGGCATCGGCGCGCCCAGCACGCGTCCAAAGCACCGGAGCGCCTCGAGCGCCTTGAGCACGATCACGCCTCCCGAGCCCGATGCGAGATACGGGTTCCAGACGGGGGTGCGATCGCGTTCGCCGATGGGTCTGCAGATCCTCAGCGCGAACTGGTCGGCCTCGTACTCCTCGGCCCGCACGTCCGCGCGCAGATCGCGACCATGACCATGATCATGGTGCCCGTATTCGTGGGCCACGATGAAGATCTCCATCGCGCGGGCCACCTGCTCGACGAGCGGCAGCTCGGCAGGCGTTGCGGGCTCGAAGGGGACCGTGGCGTTGGTGCCGGACATGGCGAAGGACATGAGGATGCGGGCCCAGTATCGCACCAGCTGCAAGTCGCCCCCGAGCAGACGGATCGCGCCCTCGGACGTGAACCGCTCCGACTGCCAGTAGGTCGGGTCCAGCATGATCGTGCGGTGGAAGGCCTTGGCGATCACGCCGCAGAAGCGGAAGGTGAACGCACCCACCGTGATGATGCTCTGACCGGTCATGATCACGCCGGCCTTCGAGGCGAAAGGTCCGGTGATCGGCTCGATGCCTCGGGCCACGGCCGCCTGACTCGCGAGACCCTGCCGCGACATCTCTGCCTCAACGTCGTCGCACAGCGACGCGTGGAACGCCTCGGCGGAACGGTTCACGCCGGGGCTCGTCGACGGCGCCTCCGCG
Source organism: uncultured Sphingomonas sp. (assembly GCA_964247925.1). Classification (GTDB taxonomy): domain Bacteria; phylum Pseudomonadota; class Alphaproteobacteria; order Sphingomonadales; family Sphingomonadaceae; genus Sphingomonas. Next base: position 1,299 of record CAXTWJ010000062.1, on the reverse strand, counting down.
TCGCGCTCGCGGCCCGAACGAAGGATGGCCTCGATCTCCGGCCCGCTCCAGCCCGCCGCGGCGAACCCGGCCCGGACGCGCGCGTCGTCATCCCGGGGATCGTAGTCGCGGTCCATCACGGCGGCACCCGGATGGCTCGCCGCGCGCTCGAACATCTGCGACCACAGGTCCGTCGCCGCCCCGTTGCCCTCATCCTCCATGCGTGGGATCCTCCCGTGGCAGGTCGCGAAGACCGAACGCCAGCGGTTGCGAGGGGGAGGGTTCCAGCCGTCGGCCCCTCGAGCCCGACCTCCACCTCCAGCTCCTCGTGCCGCAGAGCCGTGCTCCCCGCCCGCTCCGACGCATCGAAGACGTCCTAGACCGGATAGATGACGGAGAGCTCCTCACTCCCCCGCATGGCCACGACGCGCACGACGTGATCGGCGATGTCCGGAACCGAGTGGTCCACGGCCAGCTCGACGGCCCGCTCCGTTGCCCGCCTGCGTTCCCGCCAATGAGCATAGGGATAGTCGCCAGTTCGGAGGAACGCCCGTTCGTCCCGAGGGTGTGGGAAGGGCTTGGTGCAGCCGCTGTTGATCGGACAGAGCCAGACCTTGGCTCGATGGGCCGCGAGCAGGGATCGAGTGTCGACCTCCAGCACGTCGTGCTCGGCGTCGCGATAGGTCCTGGCGCAGGTCAGCTTGAGCAGCCGCTCGCGCGAGAGCCAGAAGAACACCTTCGCATTGAGCAGCGCGTACCAGTCGCTCGGCTTCAGCCTCGCGGGCAGCGCCTTCCTGAGCCCGTCGTCGCTCATCGGGATCTGATCGCGCACCACGGCACCCGGAAGCCCGTCGCCTCTGATGGGCACGCTCGCCGGCCGGTGCCTTCGCTCTATGTGTTCGCGATCCGGATCCCCCACGTGGTACAGATCCATCAGCGCGGAGGTGCTCAGCAGGCCGTACTGCCGGATCGCCGGCCAGGAGCCCCGCTCCGCCATGTGGTAGAGCGTCGGGCAGTCGGCCACGAGTTCCTCGAGTTCGGCATCCGTCACCAGCTCCTCCTATCGATGACGTTGCGCCAGTTGAAGTCCGTCGAGAGCATCGACACCGGTCGTCCGGAGACCCGCTCGACCTCCTCCACGAACCTGATCGTCTCAGGCGTCAGCTGGTCGAAGCGGTACGCCTCCCTGTTCTCCATCCCGAAGTAGTCGACGAACGTGAGCGCGATGTCCGTCGGCCCGTTGAGCTGTACGGAGTCCTTCAGCTGCTCCCAGTCGAACTCGGCGATGCGACGCTCCTTGTTCGTGGTCGTGGTCCGCTC
>CAXTWJ010000061.1:4697-11005 GCA_964247925.1 uncultured Sphingomonas sp. | reverse complement strand
CCTGGTCGGTCTCCCAGTCCTTGGGCTTGGTGAGGAAGGGGGTCATGTCGTTCATAACTGATCCGTTCGTCCCGAGCGAAGTCGAGGGACAGCGTGGCCCGAACGTGTCTCGACTTCGCTCGACACGAACGGGGATGGAGATGCGGTCATCCGGCGGTTAGACCGACTGCGGCGAGAGGTGGTCGGCGTGGAGGCTGCCGTCGTCGTGGCCGGCGACCGGATTGGTGACCTGCGTCCGGTCCGCCGCGACCTCCCCACCAGCGTGCCCGCCGAGCGCCGCGTCGATCGCGGCCTCGATCTCCGCGATCCGGAAGGGCTGGCCCGACACCTTGTTGAGCGGCTTGGCATCGACCAGAAACTGGTCGCGCAGCACCGTCTTGAGCTGGCCGGTGTTCATCTCGGGCACGAGGATCTGCTCGTAACCTTTCAGCAACGCGCCCAGGTTCGCCGGCATCGGCCAGATGTGGCGGATGTGGATGTGGCTAACGTCGCGGCCCGCGCGGCGCGCGCGGCGGACGGCCTGGTGGATCGGGCCGAAGGTGCTGCCCCAGCCGACGATCGCGAGCTTGCCGCGCGCCTCGCCCAGCTCGACCTGCTGGTCGGCGAAGGCGACGCCCTCCACCTTGGCGCGGCGCGTGTCCGTCATCTCCTGATGGTTGGCGGGCGAGTAGTCGATGTTGCCCGTGCCCTGCTTCTTCTCGATCCCGCCGATGCGGTGGAGCAGGCCGGGCGTGCCGGGCTTCGCCCAAGGGCGGGCGAGCTTGTTGTCGCGGGCATAGGGGTGGAAACCCTCCCCGTTCGCCTGCGCGAAGCCGACAGGAAAGGGCTCGTAGTCGCTGATATCGGGCACTTTCCACGGCTCGGCGGCGTTGGCAATATAGCCGTCGGTCAGCACCATCACCGGCGTCATATACTGGGTCGCAATCCGCACCGCCTCGATCGCCACGTCGAAACAGTCGGCGGCCGAGCGCGCCGCCAGCACGGGCATCGGCGCATCGCCATTGCGGCCATAGACGGCCTGATACAGGTCCGACTGCTCGGTCTTGGTCGGCAGGCCGGTCGAGGGGCCGCCGCGCTGCGAGTTGATGATGACCAGCGGCAGCTCGGTCATGATCGCCAGCCCCATCGCCTCGCCCTTCAGCGCGATGCCAGGGCCGGACGACGAAGTGACGCCGAGCTGGCCGGCATAGCTGGCGCCGATCGCCGACGCGATCGCCGCGATCTCATCCTCCGCCTGGAAGGTGGTGACGCCGAACTCCTTCAGCCGCGACAGCGCGTGCAGGATGGCGGACGCGGGCGTGATCGGATAGCCGCCGAAGAACATCGGAAGGCCCGCCAGCTGAGCGCCCGCGACCAGCCCCAGGCTGATCGCGTCGGCGCCGGTCACCGTGCGGTACAGCCCCGCCTCGACCGGGGCGACGCCGATATGATGCTGCTTGAGCGGGCCTGCGAGCTCGGCCGTCTCGCCATAGGCGTGACCGGCGTTGAGCGCGGCGATGTTCGCCTCCGCCAGCGTCGCGCTCTTCGCGAACTTGGTCTTGAGCCAGTCGATGATGGGCTGGCGATCGCGATCGAACATCCACAGCGCCAGCCCCAGCGTCCACATATTCTTGCAGCGCAGCGCTTCCTTGTTGCCGAGCCCGCACGGCTTCACGGCGTCGAGCGTCAGCTGCGAGATGTTGAACGACAGCAGCTGCCAGCGACCGAGCGAGCCGTCGGTCAGCGGGTTGGCGTCGTACTTCGCCTTGGCGAGGTTGCGGTCAGTGAACTCGCCCTCGTCGGCGATGATGAGGCCGCCGGGGCGCAGCGCATCGACGTTCACCTTTAGCCCGGCCGGGTTCATCGCGATCAGCACGTCGGGCTGGTCGCCCGCGGTTTCGATATCGGTCGAGCCGAAGTTGATCTGGAACGCCGAAACGCCGAACAGCGTCCCCTGCGGCGCCCGGATCTCCGCGGGAAAGTCGGGAAAGGTCGCGAGATCGTTGCCGGCGAGCGCGGTCGAGAGCGTGAACTGCCCGCCGGTCAGCTGCATCCCATCGCCGGAGTCGCCGGCGAAGCGGACGACGACGGACTCGGGCGTCGGGTGGGCGGCGCTCTCTTCGGGCGTGACGGTGTGGGCGGCGGTCGCCATCGGAGTTCCTCGGTTATGCGGCCGCTCTATGCCCGCGCGCCGCGCGCGCCAAGCCCGATCGCGTGAGGACCGGGATAGTGCGGCTATCGGCGATGCAACTTCGATCAAGCCTGGGCTTTGTAGCGCGCGAGCGGCACCAGCCGCGCGGAGGACGTTCCCATGAAGACGAGCGGCAACACCATCCTGGTCACCGGCGGCGGCTCGGGGATCGGGCGCGGTCTGGCCCAGCGCTGGGCGGCGGCGGGCAACACGGTAATCGTCGCCGGGCGCCGGCAGGACGCGCTGGAGGAGGCGATCCGCGGGCGTGAGCGGATGCACGCGATCGTGCTGGACGTGGAGGACGCGGGTGCGATCGACCGCTTCGCCGCCGACCTGGTCCCCCTCTTTCGGGCGCTGAAGTTGCTGGCAAACATTGCCGGGGTGAGGCCTTTCGCGGCTAACGACGGGCGCCGCGATCTGGCGCGCGCGGAGGCGACGGTGGTCACCAACCTGCTCGGGCCCATCCGGCTGATCAATGCGCTGGTGGAGCAGCTGGCGGCGCAGCCGGACGCGGCGATCATCAACGTTTCGTCCGGGCTGGCGTTCGTTCCACTGGTGGACGCGGCGGTATATTGCGCCACCAAGGCGGCGATTCACAGCTATTCGTTATCGCTGCGCGACGCGCTGCAGGGCCAAGTCGAGGTGATCGAGCTGGCCCCGCCGGGCGTGCAGACCGAGCTGACGCCCGGGCAGGAGAACCGGCCGGGCTATCTGCCGCTCGCCGATTTCCTCGACGAGGCCATGGCGCGGCTGAACGAGCAGCCCACGCCCGCCGAGATCCCCGTCGAGCGCGCCGCGATGCTGCGCGCCGCGGAGCGCGAAGGCCGGTTCGACGCGACCTTCCAAGCACTCAACCAGCAGGCGCGGGCGGCACGGGCGGCGAGCGGCGGCTGAACGCCTCGGCCAGGGTCAGGATCGCCGCGACGTGGCGGCGCGCGATCGCCTCCTTGTCGGGGCCGTAGCCGCCGCCCACCGTGCTGGCGAGCGGGATGCCGCGTGCGACCGCCATCTCGGCGACAAGCTGCTCGCGGCGACGCAGGCCGTCGTCGGTGAGCGACAGGCGGCCGAGCTGGTCATCGGCGAACGGATCGACGCCGGCCTGGTAGAGGATCAGCTGCGGCCGAAGCTCGTCCAGCATCGGCGCCAGCGTCGTCCCGAGCGCGTCGAGATAGGCGTCGTCGCCCGTGCCGTCGGGCAGCGGCACGTCGAGCGTCGAACGCGCCTTGCGCGCAGGGAAGTTCTTGGCGGCGTGGATCGAATAGGTCGCGATGCCCGGTCGTCCCGCGGTCAGGGCCGCCGTGCCGTCACCCTGATGCACATCGACATCGACCACCAGCAGGCGATCAACATCGCCTTCCTCCACCAGCCGGACGGCGGCGAGTGCCAGGTCGTTGAACACGCAATAGCCCGCGCCCGTCTCGGCCAGCGCGTGATGCGAGCCGCCGGCGCTGTTCGCGGCGAAACCGTGCGCGAGCGCGAGGCGGGCGGCGAGCCAAGTGCCGCCGGGCACGACCTGCGCGCGGGCCGCGACGCGCGGCGTGACGGGAAAGCCGATACGTCGCTCCTTGTCGCGCGGCACGTTCGCCGTCACCACCTGCGCGACATAGTCGGGATCGTGGACCTCCTCGAGCCAGCGGCCGGGCATTGGCTCGGGCACACGCCAGGCGATCGATGCGCCGCTCCCCAGCAGCGCGTCGCGGATCAGCCCGTTCTTGCTCGACTGCGCCATCCTTGCACCATGCGGCGCGGTGGGATCGGGCGCGGCGACATAGTCGGGATGGTGGACGACCGGGATCACGTTCGCCTAGGTAAGCCCGACGGCGCGCCGACGCCATGAGAGGAGCCGCATGACCGATGATCCTGCCTACGTCCGCCCGGACGTGCGGTCCTTCCTCGACTATCTGAACAACCTGCCCGGGCCGCGGACGCACGAGATGGGCGCGCCCGCCGCGCGCCAGGTGTATCGCGCGATGAAGGACGTGGCGGACCCTTCCGTAGGCGAGCTGGCGGTGGTGCGTGACCTGAGCATCCCCGGTCCGGCGGGCATCATCCCGGCGCGGCTTTTCGACGCGCGCGAGACTCGGCAGCCGGGGCCGGCGGCCGTGTTCTTCCACGGCGGCGGCTTCGTCATCGGTGACCTCGACACGCACGCGAGCTTCTGCGCGGAGGTCGCGCGCGTGCTCGACCTGCCGGTGGTCGCCGTCGATTACCGGCTGGCACCCGAAGCGAAATGGCCCGCCGCGCCCGACGACGCGGAAGCTGCAGCGCGCTGGGTGGCGAACAGCCCGGTGGAGCTCGGCCGCGCGGTGACCGGGCTGGTGCTGATGGGGGACAGCGCTGGGGGCACGCTGACCATCGTGGTCGCGACCGACCTGCGCGACCGGCCAGCGGCGGTGCCGGTGCTGTTGCAGGCGCCCATCTATCCGGCCGCGGACTGGGCGGGCGACTACCCGTCCATGGCGCAGTTCGGCGCAGGGCATCTGCTGACGCGCGAGTCGATGGACTGGTTCGCGGACTGCTATGCCGCCGATATCGGTCACCGGCGCGGGTCGCCGATGCTGGCGGACCTGACGGGGATGCCGCCCGCCGTGATCGTCACCGCCGGGCTGGACCCGATCCGCGACCAGGGCCGCGCCTATGCCGGCGCGCTGATCGCGGCGGGCGTGCCGGTCGTGTACCGCGAGGCGGTCGGCAACATCCACGGCTTCGTCACGCTTCGCCGCGCGATCCCGTCGAGCGTCGGCGACGTCGCGGGCTATCTGACGGCGGTCCGGGCGGCGGTGAACGAGGCACAGGCGCAGGCCGTGATGGCGCAGGCGGCGGGATGACCGACCCGACGACCCTCCCCTATCGCCCCTGCGCGGGCGTCATGCTGCTCGACCGCGATGCGCGCGTGTTCGTCGGCCAGCGGATCGACACGGTGCTGGAGGCCTGGCAGATGCCCCAAGGCGGGATCGACAAGGGCGAGGATGCCCTTGACGCCGCCCTCCGCGAGCTGCGCGAGGAGACCGGCGTCAGCGCCGACAAGGTGAAGCTGATCGCGCGGGCGCCGCACGAGCTGTTCTATGATCTGCCGCCCGAGCTGGTCGGCAAGGTGTGGCGGGGCAAATGGCGCGGGCAGCGGCAAGGCTGGTTCCTGTTCCGCTTCCTGGGCGAGGACGCGGACGTGAACATCGCGACGCCCGAGCCCGAGTTCCGCAGCTGGCGCTGGGTCACGCCGGCCGAACTGCCCGCCCTGATCGTGCCGTTCAAGCAGCAGCTCTATCGCGACGTGCTCGCCGCCTTCGCCGAGCATCTGTGACGCCGCACCCCGATTTCATCGTCCGCGCGGCGACCGACCGCGACCTGCAGCCATTATACGAGATGGCCAAGCTGACCGGCGGCGGCTTCACCAACCTGCCGCCCGACCGCCGCGCGCTCGCCGCCAAGCTGGCGCGCTCCGCCGCCGCGTTCGCGCGCGACGCGGACGGGGTGGAGGACGAGCTGTTCGTGCTGGTGCTCGAGAACGTCGAGACGGGCGAGGTCCGCGGCACGTGCCAGCTGTTCACCCGCGTCGGCGCGCGGCCCCCCTTCTACTCCTATCGGCTGGGGTCGCTCACCACCGACCTGGAGGGGTCGTGCGAGGTGGGCGGGCTGTTCCTGCACCCGGGCGAGCGCGCCGGCGGGCTGGGGCTGTTGCTGGCGCGAAGCCGCTACCTGTTCATCCGCCAGCATCGCGCGCGCTTCGCCGACCGCATCCTGGCGGAGCTGCGCGGCATCATCGACGAGGCGGGCGGCTCGCCCTTCTGGGACGGGCTGGCGGGGCGGTTCTTCGGCATGAACTTTCAGGACGCGGACCAGTTCAACGCGATCCACGGGCACCAGTTCATCGCCGACCTGATGCCCAAGCATCCCATCTATACGGCTATGCTGAGCGAGACCGCGCGCGCCGCGATCGGCCTGCCGCACCCGACCGGCCGGGCGGCGATGCGGATGCTGGAGAACGAGGGGTTCGCGTTCGAGAACTATGTGGACATCTTCGATGGCGGCCCGACGATGACGGCGCGGACCGACCGGGTCCGCACGATCGAGCGTGCGCGCGAAACCCGGATCGTCGCCGTGGACGCCGACGGGGGCGAGCAGGCGCTGGTCGCGACCG
>CAXTWJ010000061.1:0-4687 GCA_964247925.1 uncultured Sphingomonas sp. | reverse complement strand
GATGGCGAGGGCGGGGCCGCGTGGCTGGGCGGGACGTGACGGCTGGAGGCGGTCCGCTGCGCCTATGGTCATGTCCGGCCGGTCGACGACCGGATCGTGCTGTCCACCCGCTGTGCCCGCGCGCTCGGCGTCGGCGAGGACGCGCCCGTGTTGCACGTGCCGCGGCTGTGACTCTGGTCGAGGTCAATTTCGACGGCATCGTCGGGCCGACGCACAATTATGCGGGGCTGAGCCTGGGCAACCTGGCGGCGACGCGGAACGCCGGTCGGGCGTCCTACCCGCGCGCGGCGGCGCTGCAGGGCGTGGCGAAGATGCGCGCGAACCTGCGACTGGGGCTGACCCCGGGCGTGCTCCCGCCCCTCCCCCGCCCCGACGCGCGCTGGCTGGCGCAGCTGGCGACGACGCCGGCGGACGCGGGCGCGCTGTGGGCCGCCGCGTGCTCGGCGTCGGCGATGTGGGCGGCGAACGCGGCCACGGTCTCGCCCGCGCCCGATACGGCGGACGGGCGCTGCCACCTGACGGTCGCGAATCTGGTGACGATGCCGCATCGCAGCCATGAGTGGCCCGAGACGCTCGCGCAGCTCCGCCTGGCCTTCGCCGACGAAGCCTTCCGCGTCCATGCGCCGGTACCGCCGCCCTTCGGCGACGAGGGCGCGGCGAACCACATGCGGCTGTGCGCGGGGCATGGCACGCCCGGAGTCGAGGTGTTCGTCTATGGCGAGCCGGGCGGTCCCTTTCCGGCCCGCCAGCACCGTGTCGCGTCGGAAAGCATCGCGCGGCGGCATGGGGTGCAGGCGCTGTTCGTGCAGCAGTCACCGGAAGCGATCGCCGCCGGCGCGTTCCACAACGACGTGGTCGCGGTCGCGAACGAGCGCGTGCTGTTCGCGCACGAGCAGGCCTTCGCGGACAAGGACGCCTTCTACACGGAGCTGCGCGCGCGGCTGCCCGCCGTCGAGATCGTCGAGGTTCCCGCGAGCGCGGTCAGCCTGGCCGACGCGGTCGCGAGCTACCTGTTCAACGCGCAGCTGGTCACCCTGCCGCAGGGCGGCCCTTCGACTTCGCTCGGGGCAGGGATGGCGCTGATCCTGCCGACCGAGGCGCGGAACCTGTTGGGCGTATGGGCGTGGCTGGAGACGCTGGTCGCGGGCGACGGGCCGATCCGGCGGCTGGTGCCGGTCGATGTGCGCGAGTCCATGGCGAACGGCGGTGGGCCGGCGTGCCTGCGGCTGCGGGTGGTCTGCGATCCGGCCGCCGTCGATCCGCGCTTCCTGGTGGACGAGGCGAAGCTGGACCGCATCGCCGCCGTGATCGCCGCGCACTGGCCCGAGCGGGTCGGGACGGAGGAGCACGGCCTGCTGGGCGACTGGCCGGCGGCCGAGGCGGCGCGCCAGGGGCTGCTGCGCGAGCTGGACCTTGTCGAGTTAATTGACAAGTAACCATAGCGGTCGCGCCCGGAATGGTGGAAATCCGCGCTTGGCCCGTGACTTGCTGCGGGCACGCCCATGTGGAACCGCATCACCCGCCTGTTCGTCATCAAGACCAAGTTCGAGGCCTTCCTGATCCTCTACGCGCTGGGCGTCGGGGCGGTGGAGCGCGGGATGCACTATCTGCAGCAATATCCGGGCATCGAGGGCAAGTTGCTGTTCGCCTGCTGTCCGATCGCGGTGTTCATGGCCGGCGCGCGCATCCTCCACTCGCTCGAGGTGGATGGGCGCTGACGCGCTCGCTTGGTCGCGCAACAGCATAGCTTTGTCGCACCCCGCGCGCGCCCGGGCGTATCGCGGCGGCCATGACCGGCCTGACCCATCTGCACCGCCTGGAGGCGGAGAGCATCGGCATCCTGCGCGAGGTGGTGGCGCAGGCGGAGCGGCCGGTGATGCTGTACTCGGTGGGCAAGGACTCCGCCGTGATGCTGCACTTGGCGCGCAAGGCGTTCTTCCCCGGGCGGCCGCCCTTCCCGCTGCTCCACGTCGATACGACGTGGAAGTTCCGAGCCATGTATGCGCTACGTGACAAGGCGGCGGCGCAGGCGGGCATGGAGCTGATCGTGCATCGCAACCCGGACGCGGTGGCGGCGGGAATCAACCCGTTCGACCACGGGGCCAGGCATACCGAGCTGTGGAAGACGGTGGGGCTGAAACAGGCGCTCACCGCGGGCAGATACGACGCCGCGTTCGGGGGCGCGCGGCGCGACGAGGAGAAGAGCCGGGCCAAGGAGCGGATCGTGTCCTTCCGCTCCGCCGCGCACGGCTGGGACCCCAAGGCGCAGCGGCCGGAGCTGTGGCGCCTCTACAATGCGCGCATCCATCCGGGCGAGAGCATCCGCGTGTTCCCGCTGTCCAATTGGACCGAGCTGGACGTGTGGCAGTACATCGTCGCCGAAGGGATCGAGGTGGTGCCGCTGTACCTCGCCGCGCGCCGCCCGACGGTGGAGCGCGATGGCGCGATCCTGATGGTGGACGACGACCGCTTCCGGCTGCGGCCGGGCGAGGTGCCGGTGGAGCGCTCGATCCGCTTCCGCACGCTCGGCTGCTACCCGCTGACCGGCGCGGTGGAGAGCGAGGCGGCGGACCTGCCCTCGGTGATCGCGGAGATGCGGGCGAGCACCACGTCCGAGCGGCAGGGCCGCGTGGTGGATCGCGACCGGGGGGCGAGCATGGAGGAGAAGAAGCGCGAGGGGTATTTTTAATGGCGCCGATCGCATCTCCCTCTCCCCTTCAAGGGAGAGGGTCGAGGAGAGGGGCAGTTGAGGCTATGCTGAATGGGCGTACCACCCCTCTCCCGACCTCGCTACGCTCGGCCACCCTCTCCCCTGAAGGGGAGAGGGATAAGTCGCTGCTCCGGTTCATCACCTGCGGCTCGGTGGACGACGGCAAATCGACGCTGATCGGGCGGCTGCTGCACGACACGGGCGCGGTGGCGGCGGATCAGCTGGACGAGCTCACCGCCGACTCACGACGGCACGGGACGCAAGGGTCGGCGCTCGATCTCGCGCTGCTGGTCGATGGGCTGGCCGCCGAGCGCGAGCAGGGGATCACGATCGACGTCGCCTATCGCTTCTTCGCGACCCCGCGCCGGTCGTTCATCGTCGCCGACACACCGGGGCATGAGCAGTACACGCGCAACATGGTGACGGGCGCCTCGACCGCGGACGCGGCCGTGATCCTCCTCGACGCGCGCAAGGGCGTGCTGACGCAGACGCGGCGGCACAGCTGGCTCGTCCACCTGCTCGGCATCCGCGAGCTGATCGTCGCGGTGAACAAGATGGACTTGGTCGAACACGACCAGGCGCGCTTCGACGCGATCGTCGCCGACTATGCCGCCTTCGCGCGCGGGATCGGCATCGAGCGGTTCAGCGCCGTGCCGCTGTCCGGGCTGACGGGCGAGAACGTCACGTCACGCGCGGCGACGATGCCGTGGCATGACGGGCCGACCCTGCTGGAGGCGCTCGAGATCGCGCTGGGCGAGGACGACCGCGCCGCATCGGGGCCGTTCCGCATGGGCGTACAGTGGGTCAACCGGCCCGACGCCGACTTCCGTGGCTTCGCGGGCACGATCGCGAGCGGCGCGGTGCAGCCGGGCGACGCCGTGCGCGTCGTGCCGTCGGGGCGGACCAGCCGGGTGGCTCGGATCGTCACCTTCGACGGCGACCGCGCACTCGCCCGGGTGGGCGAGGCGGTGACGCTGGTGCTGGCGGACGAGGTGGACTGTTCGCGCGGCGACGTGATCGCGGCGGCGACGGACGCGCCGGCGGTGACGGACGAGGTTTCGGCGACGTTGGTGTGGCTGGACGAGCGGCCGCTGGTGCCGGGCGGGGGCTATTGGCTCAAGCTCGGGTCGCGGCTGGTCGGCGCGACCGTGGCCGCGCCCGATCATGTGGTGGACGTCAACACGCAGGCGAAACTGGCCGCGCCGACGCTCCGGCTGAACGACATCGGCGTGGCGACGGTCGGGCTGGACGGGCGGATCGCGTTCACGCCCTTTGCGGACGGGCCGGAGCTGGGCGGCTTCATCCTGATCGACCGCGCGACCAACGCGACGGTCGCCGCCGGGCTGATCCGCCATGCGACGCGGCCCGCGGGCGAGGTCCACTGGCAGGCGAGCGCCGTCACGCGCGAGGGCCGCGCGCGGCAGAAGGGGCAAAGCCCACGGGTGCTGTGGTTCACCGGCCTGTCGGGCGCGGGCAAATCGACGCTCGCCAACCTGGTCGAACAGCGGCTGCACGCGCTGGGCCGCCACACGGCGCTGCTCGACGGCGACAATCTGCGCCACGGCCTGTGTCGCGACCTGGGCTTCTCGGCCGCGGACAGGGCGGAGAATGTGCGCCGGGTGGGCGAAGTCGCGGCGCTGCTGGCGGACGCGGGGCTGATCGTGCTGGTGGCGCTGGTTTCCCCATTCCGCGCCGAGCGCGACGGGGCGCGCGCGACGCTGCCCCCGGGCGAGTTCGTGGAGATCTTCGTGGACACGCCGATCGCCGTGGCGGAAGAGCGCGACGTGAAGGGCCTGTATGCCAAGGCGCGCGCGGGCGTGATCCCCGAGTTCACGGGGCTGACCAGCCCCTATGAGCCGCCGCTCGCGCCGGAGCTGATCGTGGATACGGGCGCGGAAACGGCGGAGGTGGCGGCGGCGCGCATCGTCGAGCATCTGCTCGGCGTCTGGAGCTACGACCTGTGACCGACGCCGCGCT
>CAXTWJ010000060.1:0-11010 GCA_964247925.1 uncultured Sphingomonas sp. | reverse complement strand
CCATGGCCGCAACCGACATCCGCGCCGAACTGCGGCTGCTCAGCGCCGGCGGCGGCCACGCCATGGCCGCGGGGCTGACGGTCGCGGCCGACCGGGTGGGCGCGCTCGCCGACTTTCTGGAGGAACGGCTGGCGGAAAAGGTGCGGGCGTCCAGCGCCGGGCGCGCGCTGCTGTTCGACGCGGTGCTGGCGACGGGCGGCGTGAACCCGGAGATCGTGGCAGCGATGGAGGCGGGTGGCCCCTATGGCACCGGCTGGCCCGCCCCACGCGTCGCGGCCGGCCCCGTGCGCGTGATCCGCGCCGACGTGGTGGGGACGCACCACGTCCGCTGCGTGGTGGCGGGTGACGACGGACGCAGCCTGAAAGCGATGGCCTTTCGCCACGCCGAGACCGCGCTCGGCGCCGCGCTACTCGGCGCCGCGCCGCACCGCCGGCTGGGGCTGGCGGGCCGCGCGAAGCTGGACGACTGGGGGTCGAAGCCGGCTGCCGAGCTGCATGTCGAGGACGCGGCCTGGGCCGACTGACCGCGCTTGACCGCCGCCCCGCGCTCGCCTACCCGCGCGATCGATGGCCCCTTCGTCTAGTGGTTAGGACGCGGCCCTTTCACGGCTGAAACACGGGTTCGAGCCCCGTAGGGGTCGCCACGTTGATTTGGCGGCATTTATTTTCCTCCATTGGCGGGGCGTCCCCCCGCGATGCGCAGCATGTCCCCCCGCGTCGCACGTTCGGCCGCGCCACGGGCGATCATCAAGGTTCGTTTTGCTTCGTGTAGTGACGCACGGTTTCCGGCGTCATGGCGACGATCGCGCCGATCTCGGTGTCGCTCAGCCCTTGCTCGGCAAGGTAGCAGGCCGCGTTTTTGCGCAGCCCATGGAAGGCGTAGGCGCGACGCTTTCCGTTCCGGGCAACATAGGTGGGCGCGTTGATGCTCAGCAACAGCTCGCGGACGCGATCCTGTAGAACGTCAGGATCGCTGAATGGCTTGCCAAGTCGGTCATAGAGCAGCGTCACCGCCCTGCGGGGGACGCGCGCCAGCTCAGCAAGCCAATCCGCGTGCATCGGCACAGTCACCGCCGTTCTGTTCTTGGATGCCGTAAAGCTCAGCTCCCGCGCGCCGGGGCGTTCGGGGTCGGCTTGGATCATGTTGTGATGCAACCGGATGGCATCGCCAGCTCGCGCGCCGCTGCATAGGCCCGTTACGATAATGAGCCGCGTCATGGGCGTTGCCGCCGCTAGCGCGCTCGTGAGCAGCTCAGCAGGCCAAGGTTCGTGCTCTCCAAGCTCAAGCGGCTTGATGCCCGCCGCCGGGTTCTCACGCCTGTAGCCACGGTCCACCGCGAAGGCGAGCAGCCGGCGCAACACATTCAGCCAATTGTTCGCCTTACCAGGTCTGTCGCCAAAGCGATCACGTAACAGCAGCACGTCGCGCCGGGCCATAGCCTTGACGGCTTCGCGGGCGTGATCCTGCTCGATCATGCTCAGGTAGCGATGGTAATTGTCGCGCGTCTTGGGGGAAGGAATGTTCTTGAACTCGGAACTGGCGCGATACTCGGCAACCAGCGCCGCCATGGTGCCGGCAACAGGTCGCGTTCGCTCAGCACCAGGCTGGCGGACCTTGGCGAGCGCCTCTGCGAAAGTCGGCTCGGTCGGGTCGGGCAACCGGATGTAGAAGTCGCGGCCGGCAACCTTCGTGCGATAGTAAGTCCGCCCCGCCTTCTGACAGACATTGCGAAGGTCTAGCTTGCCCACCCGCTGCCCTCTTCATCGTTGTCCGCTGCCAAGCTGAATTGAGCCGCGACAAACCTATCCAGCTGCACCCGCGCGAACAGCTTGCGCCGCCCCTCCCAAACCGGTTGAGGATAAGCCCGGCCCTGCACCCGCTCGCGAAAGGTCGTGAGCGACACGCCCATGTAAGCCGCCGCCAAGTCCTCACCCATGCGGGCGGGCCAGTTAGGAAGGGAGGCAAGGCGCTCGACGTTCACGCCGCCGCCTCTCCCACGCCGGCCGCCGGCGCGTTACCGCCGTCAGTATGCGGTCGCGGGTTATAGCCCTCGATCTCGCGAATCTCGTCAGTGTCGAGCACGCCGGTTTCGACCGCGATCTTGTGCGATGCCCACCGGGTCTCCGGGTCGGAGCGCAACAGGCTCGACATATCGAACTCGACCTCGAACGGGCTGCCCGTGCCGAACAAGGCGCGGTTAAGCTCGGCTTCGAGGCGGCGCACGCGCGGCGTGAGGGTGAACTGCCCGAACCAGCGCGCCGCCTCCCGGCTGTTCGTGAAGGTGCCGTGCGACAGGTCGCCCACCATGGGAGGGGGCACGCCATAGATACGGGCGATCTCTTCTACCGCGAACCGGCGCGAGCCTAACAGCTCAGCATCTTCGGGAGATACCTGCATAGCCTGCCATTTCAGGCCGTCATCCAGGATCATGGCCCGGCCCGCCTTGCGAGCGCCGACGTAGCCCTCATTCAGCGATTGGCGAAGCTGGTCGCGCTGGTCACTGGTGATCGGGTGATCCGCGCTAATAACGCCCGACGGCTGAGCGCCGCGCTCCAGGAAGGTTCGTGCGAAGGTCTGTTGCGAGCCGGCCGTGAGAAAAACGTCGCGCGCGCGGGACAATCGCGAGCGGCCGATCAGGCCGTCGTCGGAACGGTCTTTCAGGTGGAGCACGTCATGCGCCAGCAAGCGCCGCTTCACCGCGCCAGCGCCGGGCATGGCCGGCTCATACACGTCGAACGCCAGCCGCCCGCCGGGGAGCAGCTGCACGGTCACCCAATGCCATGGCAAAAAGCGAAAGCCGGTAATCGCGTCGGCATCGCGCACGATCTCGACCAGGGCGTTGCCGTGCAGCTCGACGCTGGCAACCGCGCTTTCGACCAGCGCTCCCCACGTCTGATAGGCGTTCGGGCCGTCGCGCATGATGCCGACAAACGGGTGATTGGTCACCTCGACCCGGCCGTCGCCTTCACGGCGATAGACCAGCAGCGGAAACGCGGCGATGTTGGCGGCGATGACGTTGACGCACGCGAGCGCGACGGCAAGGTTTTCGACAGCGGCCGGGGTTGCCGCCTCGCACGCCTCGACGCTCGCCACGGTGATCGGATGGGCCGGCGTCCAAGTGTTCACCAAGTCGCGCCGTTCCAGGCCGAGGTATCGCCGCCAGCTCATGCGTAGAGCCTCAATCGCAGGCGAAGGGCGTCCAACTCGGCCGACGCCCTTGCACGCGCCTCTACCGTCGTGCCTTTGTATGCCGGGTGCGAGGTGATGACGCTGATCTCGTGCAGAGCGATGCGCCGCAGGGTGCGACGGCTGCCGCGCCATTCGTCACCGCCAAGCGGGACAGTGAAGCCGAAGGACATACCGCCCGCGTCACCACGCTCGACCAGCGCCAGCACGTCGCGCGCGGCGGTCGTGTCGGGGAGGTCGATCGCGAAGGCGAGGCCGCGCGCTTCATCCGTCAAGCGAAGCGTGCCGGAGCGGGTGCGCCCCAGCACCTTGCCGGGGTCGTGGTCAACCAGCGCCAGGATGTCCGTGCCGCCCGCCAGCGCGTCCGCCACCGCGCCGGGCGCGATTGTCTCGACCGAGCCGTTGATCGGGGCTTCCGCGCCATCGGTGCGCGCGTAGCCGGTGCGGGGCCGGGCTTCCGCCGGGACCTCCCCCATGGCGCGACGCTCGATCACGGCTTGATGCCCACGATCTTGGCAAGCGCCGCCGGCCGGGCGACCTGCACGTCGGCCCGCAACCAGCCGACAAAGCCGATCTGCCCGAACTCGGCAAAACGCTCCGTAAGGACCGTGATCTGCAGCTGAGTGCGGATGCCGACCAGCACCTGAGTGAAGTCGCCCAGGAACGCCTGCGAAGTGTTGTTCGCGGTGCCCTGAGCGACGTTGACCGGCACGGCCGTCGTGGCGAGGACGGGAATGTTGTCGAGGACTGCCGGCCTGTTGAGCGGCTGGCCCTGCCCATCCTTCAGGCCGTAGAAGGTGCGAGCGGAGCGAGGCGCCAGCACGATCGCGGTGACGTTGCCCTCGTTGACCGATTGCAGCGCCAGCACCGCGTCCAGGAACGGGTCATAGCTGGTCGGTGTGGCGCCGTTGGTGCCCATGCTCACGGCCTGGACGCCGGGCGTGTTGGCGAGGCCCAGCGGCTGCTCGTTGGCGCCAGTGCCGAAGAACACGGCATTGTCGAGGCCGCGCGCGAAGGCCTGGGCCATCATGGCGCGCAAGGTCGCGTCCATGTTCGGGGCATCTTCCAGCAGCTCGCGCGACGCGGTGAAGCGAACGGCCAGCGTGTGAGCGTTGAAGCTCGCGTTGCCGAACACCGGGTCGGACTCGGGAATGAGGGCGTTTTCCGCGCGCCACCCGGGCACGGGGTCGCTGATGATCTTTGCCATGCTGAGCGTCTTGCTCGTCATGGGAACGGTGCGCGCGCCGGCCTGAAACGCCGCCGTCCGCACACGGGCCGCGTCGATAACCTCCGTCGCGAGCGGGGTGGGAAGATAGGCCCCGCCAGTCGCTACCGCGCCTTCCGCCAGCGCGCGCCGCTCCAGGTCGGTGCGAGGGCCATTGACCAGGGCGCGCATTAAGCCCGCCAAGCCAATCTGCGAAGCGGCATCTTCCCCGGCCGGGGCGTAGGCGCCGATACGCTGCTCCACCGTCAGCACCGGCACACGGTCGCCTTCCGGGGTGCGCCAGCCGTCGCCGGTCGGTTCCGCCCGCGTCGTGGCGCCCGCGAACACGCGATGCTCGACCGTGCCGGTTTCCGCATTGCCCGCCAGCGTCAGGCCGCGCGCTTCCGAGTCGTCGCGCGCCGCGCGCTCCAGCCGCTCGACGTCGCCCGTCAGGCGGTCCAGCTCGGCAACCTGCCCGTCATAGGCAGTGCGCTGTTCGTCAGTCAGCGTGCCGTCGGCACCGGCCGGGGCGTTCAGGATTGCGCTGGCGGTCGAGCGCAACTCGCGAACCTTGGCGCGTAGGTGGTGAATGTTCATGCGGTGGTATCCTCAGTCTGGCCGGGAGCCGAAGCCCCCGGCGCGGTGAACCCGTCAGCCTCACGGCGATAGAATGGGTGCCGATCGGGGTTACGCGCGTGGCCACCCCTCCCGATCGGCGGTGCCCATGCACGGGCGGTCAGGGGCGGTGTCCGGGTCACTCGGCGTCCGGGTTGCCAATGATCGCCGCTTCCTCTGCGGTGTAGTGCGCGATCATGTCGCGCAGCTTGTCGATCCGGAACGTCGTTTCCTTCCGAATATCGCCGCCGGCCGGATAGAGCACCTTATGCCAGTCGGAGCGCGGCGGCACGGCATCGGCCGGCGCCGCGAAGCCGCGCGCCCCGAAATAGTCCTGAACGTAGGAAATATGCGCCGCACCCGGGTTCTCGCGGGCAGCACGCGCGACCTCGCACGCGATCGCGCCGGCCCGTTCGGCTCCGAACCCATCCTCCATCAGTTCGCGAAAGAGCCACAGGGCCACCATGTCGTCAGGATCGAACAGCCGAGCTCGGCCGGGAACGGTGGAAGGGGCGCAGCCAAACGCGCCAGCGGCAACGAACTCATTGAGTCGGTCGCGGTTGATGCGAGCCACCCGGCACGCTGCAACGGTCGTGAGTTTCGGGACGGGCATAATCGTTTCCTCTTGCGTTTCACCATAGGTAACCACAGCTCTGGTGAAGCGCAAGAGGTATTGTGCGTGGTCAGCCCGTCATCATTTCACGATAGCGCTGCCGCGCCGCTTCACGCTCGTTCACCGGCCCGCGACTCTGGTCGAGGTCGTAGCGGGGCAGAAGAGTGTATAGCTCCGGCCCTTCCCGGTCGTCCTCGATGTTACCGCCGGCCGGGTCGTCGTCCTCCATGTCCTCGACGGGGGCATCCGCACGGTCGAGCCGCGCGATCAGCAGCGACGCGCGGTGCAGGTGCATTTCGATCTCGCTTTCGATGGCGATGCGGCGATGCCGGGGCAGGATGATAGGTGCGCGCGTCGGGGCGCCCGTGATAGGGGCGTGAGTAGCCATGGTCGTTCTCCAGGAACGGTTGCGGTTAGAGCCGGGGCAAGGGGCCAACCTTGCTTCGGCTCGCCTTTTCCGGTAGCCGTTAACCATGCCCGTTGCAATAGCCGGAACCCGAAAAGCACGCGGCCGCCCGCCGGTAGGATCGACTGGCATCAACGTAAAGCTGCCGCCGTCAGACCTTGCGGCGCTCGACGCATGGATTGCTCGGCAGACACAGCGGCCCTCCCGGCCGGAAGCAATCCGCCTCATTCTGCGAGAGAGGCTGGCATGAATCATGACGAGGTGATGGTCACGCCTGAACAGATGCGAGACGCGGAGACAGCTCTCGACATCGCCGCGTTCAATGGATTGCTGGAAATCGCGATTATCTTAAAGAAGCGGGGCTTGATAACACCGGCCGAACTATCGTCTATGCACGAAGGAATGACAAAGCCGCTTTCGCTGCCCGTCAATGCAAAGAACCCGCTTATCCAAGGTGCTCACCAGAACTTAGATGTTCTGTTCGCAACGCTGTTGGAGCCGCGTTAAATCCAGCTCACCCCCGCCCCTCGATATACCTTCGGCCCTTCATCGGTAGCCGCCAGCCCGCACGCCATGATCGCGGACACGATGCCGTCGATCCGGTCGATGGACTTGTTCTTTGCCGGCTTCCGATTGCCCGCCGGGTCCGTCTCGACCACGACGTTGCCCGCCTGCCATTTCAGGATAGGCGAAGCGTTGTGCTGCATCCGGCGCTCCAGGACCGCACGCTCGAACGCATCCACGGCCGCCGCGTAGCTCCGAAAGCCGGGCACGAACTCGACCAGCGGTAGCGTGATGCCTTCATCGCTCAGCAGCTTGCCCAAGTCCTCGAAGCGCCAGCGGTCAAACGCGATGCCCTGCACGTCATACCGGCCGCGAATGTCCGCCAGCTGGCGCGCGATTGCCAGGCGATCGGTCGCGCTGCCGGGCGTGGTGGTGATCCATCCTTCCGTGGCCCATCGGTCGTAGGGCACCCGGTCGCGCTCGACCCGCGCCGCGATCGTATCGCGCGGGACAAAATGCCAGGCGAGCAGCCGGCCGGTATCGGGAAACCACAATGCCAGTGCCGTGAGGTCGCGGGTGCTCGACAGGTCGAGGCCACCGAAGCACCTCTCCCCCTCCAGCTCCAGCGCGTCGAACGGGTCCCCGTTCGCGTCCCACTCCGCCGGGTTGAGGAACCGTCCGTCAGCCGCAACACGCTGGTTCAGGTTCAGCAGCCGGAACGCCGGCTCGAATGACGGGGAGCGCATCGCCATGCCCGCAGCGTCCGCGAACCCGTCCTCATTCAGGAACTCGCCAAGCGCCGGGTTCGCCGCGCGCCAGGCGTCGCGATCGTCCAGAGTGCAATCGGCCGGAGCAGCGTGCAGCTGCGTGTAGAAGCTCGGCACCGGCTCCGCATCAAGCAGCTGCGACCAGAAGTGCATATCGTCGGCCGCTTGCGTGCTGATCGTCACCCCCAGCGCGCTCTTGCGCTTCGCCATGCCGGTTTTCAGATTGTCCCACAGCTCACGGGAACGCCATTGCGCCACCTCGTCAGCTATCCAGAATGACGGCGCCAGGCCGTGCGCCTTGCGAGCGTCGCTGGTGAGCGCCGTCCAGGTCGAGCGATCGGCCTCCACCTCGATCGACTTGTGCCATTCCTTGATGTTGACCGCCGCCGCCATCCAGGGCGTCGCCTCAATGTAGTTTCGGACCATGCGATAGAGCACGCCCGCCTGTTCCCGGTCGAGCGCCGCCGCATAACACTCCCCGTGAGGCTCCCGCATCGGCCCGAGCAGGTGCGCCAGCGACAGGCCGGCGAGCAGCGCCGACTTGCCGTTGCCGCGCGCGACGGACAGCCCGGCAAGGCGCACCAGCCTCTCCCCCTCCGTCTCCGCATACACGCCGCGCACGAACTGTTCCTGAAAGCCTAGCAGCTCCAATTTCTCGCCAGCGCGCAAGCCCGACACGATCGGGAGCGTGCCGAGGAAGGCGAGCACCTGTTCCGCCGCTGGCATCCCCTTTTTCGCCCACGGATGATGGACCTTGTTGTTGCCAGGGCGGCGTGCAGCGGCTCGCAAGCGGCCGGCGCCGGGTCCACGCAAGCCCATCAGTCGAAACTAATTGAGTCGGAAGGACGGGTGTCGGTCTTACCCTGGTCAGCCCTGAGCGATTTTCCGCTCCACGGGTGCGCCGGGTCGAGCGGGTTGCCGCTCGCGTCGCACCCCTTCCGAGGGCGGGTCGAGCGGATATAGCCCGCCTCCACGCCCCGTGCTGTCTTTGCGCCGTGACAGGACGGGCACAGGCTGGCGAGCCCGTCATGGCCGGGGAAGGGTGAGCCGCCCGCGCTGATAGGCGTGCGGTGGTCAACCACGGTCGCCGACGTCAGGAACCCGCGCGGCTCGCATCCCTCGCATATCGGATAGCGGCGAAGGTGCGCTCGCCGCAGGTCGCGCCAGCGTGCGGTGTTGTAGGGCCAGTCAGCCACGGGCCACCTCCCGCGCCAGCCGATACAGCTCGCGCTCAATCTGTTGCCGATCGGCGAAGTAGCGTTCGGGGTTAGACCAGTCGGGCCGCAACCGCCCCACCGCCTTGCCCAGCGCCTCGATCCGGTGAGCGGGCGCGGTCATTCATCCTCTCCCGCGCCGTTGCCCCAATCGAGGTCATCGGGGTCAGGGTCAGGGTAGGAGGGCGGGGGGCCGTCATCGGCCCCGCCCTCCCTTACGCAGTAAGGGGAGTGTGTGTTGGCGCGCGTTGGCGCATACTGTTCGCGCCCGTTGGCGCAACCTGTTGGCGCGGGGTTGGCGCGGGCGTTGGCGCACCTTTGCAGCCCCTCGACCGGCTTGCGATCATGCCTCCATGGCAACAGCCCGCGCTCGATCTCGCCAAGCCGAAATGGCCTATCCATGGCCGCTTCCAGCCGGGCTTTGCCGATGCCCTTTGACTCGGGCATGGCCGCGAACACGATGGGCGCAAAGGTCTTGCTGGCCCGCTCAGACACGCCCCGCTGCTGCCGATTGCGCTCGTCGAGGCAGGCAAGGAACAGGGCGTTGTCGTGCCCCGCAGCCGCTGCCGATGCCATCTCGCGGGTCCAATCGTCACCCATGTCCTCGTCGCGCACAAACGCCCACTGATGCCAGCGGAAGGCGAGCGTTTCGCCGTTCGCGGCATAGTTGGCCTTACCCCTCGACAGCACCCGCGCGTCGCGGTCGAGCACTCCACCATCGGGCGCGCGGGGCACCTCGAGGAACAGCCGCGATCGAACCTGATTTTCCCATGCGGTCGAGCCGGAGAAGCTGTCCCCCGCTTTATTTGGATGCCCAAGGAACAGCACCGCCGCGTCGGCATCGGCCGCCAGGCCGTTCAGGGCCGAACAGAAACCAGCCACCTGGTTGCGGATATTCTCATTGCCCGCGAACAGATGCGCGACGTTGTCGAGCGCGATGAACCCGGCGCCGATCGCGAGCACCGTGTTGCGGAGCGTCGCATAGGCCTCGCTCAGCTTCATGCGCCCGTCGGGGTCGAACGTCGCCAGCTCGTTGCCAATCGCGCCCGCCAGGCTAACCAGGTGCAACTTGCCGCTCAGCTCGCGGGAGTCGATGCGTAGCGCCTCGCATATGGCCGCCTGACGCCGGTGCAGCTCGTCCGCGTCATCCTCGCACGTCACATAGATCGCGACCGCCTGTTGCGTCTCCACGCCCATGAACGGCCGCCCCGCCGCTATGCAGGTGCAGAGCTGTTGCGCCGTCAACGATTTGCCGGTCGAGCCGGCGCCAGTGAGGTAGGTCGCTTGCCGCGCGGGTATCCAGTCCCGCAAGGCCCACTCGCGCGAGGGAGGCGTTACGCCCGCCCATGCGCTGGGGTCGAGCAGCCGGAGCATCTTGCCCGGCGGGTTCATCGCCGCCTCGACCAGCCGGTGCAGCTCGAAAGCGGAGCCGCCCATGCCTGCCCAATCCATCACGTCGCCCTTGGCGGGCAACCCAGGCAAGGTAACGGTAATCGCACGCCCGCCGGCCGCCTCGACCAGCTTAGCCGCCTTGCCGGCCTGTTCCGCGCCAGCCGGGTCATTGTCGGGCAGGATGATGACGGTGCGGCCCGCCACATAGCCGCTCCAATCGCGCCGCCAGTCGCGTAGTGAAGTTGCGAGCAACCCCCAGCCGTGCAGCTTGTCCGCCTGCTTTTCGCCCTCGACCAGGTAGAGCTGGGCGTCAGCCGGCGCCGCGATCAGGTCGGGAAGGCGGTAGGGCACCGCCGGCGCCGGCCCGCGCCCCTTCGCCCATCCGCCACGTCCGTCGGGATGCTCCAGGCGGTAGCTCTTGCCACCGTCGGGGAGCGCCATGCGAACCTTGCGATAGCGCGTCACCCCAGCGGCGTCCTGATACTCCCAAACCGCTACGTCGCGCGCCCGCTCGGGACGCTCGCGATCGGGAATGAGCCGATCGGCGCGTAGTCCATCCTTGATCGCCAGCGCGTCGCCACCGTTGAAGGAATGAACCAAGAAACCGCCGGGCGCGCCGGGTGAGCGGGTAACGGACGTGCCCCGGTCGCGCGGGCTATGGCCGGGCGTCGGGATGAAGGCGCTATCGCCGCGAACCTCGCCACCGCGTGCAGCCGCGATGCGATGAAGGTCGGTCATCGCGACGCCTCCCCGCCGGAGCGCAAGCTGAGCGTGCCGACTATGCGGGGCCGCGCGATCGTGTTATCCGCGTCGCGCCCGCCCCCACGGTAGGCCCTTTTCGCGCTCGACCCGGTGCCAGCCAGGTCGGGCGCTTTGCTTTTCAGGTCGGTCGGAGCGTTTGAGCCGTCCCCCCGCTTCCGCAAGCTATTGAAAGCAGGCGGTTGGAACGAACCGGGAAAGCGGGTATAGACCGTTGATCTTAGGCGGTTTCCCGTTTCCACGGCTGAAACACGGGTTCGAGCCCCGTAGGGGTCGCCAATAACCCGCAAAGGCGCGGGACGCCTTTCGCGGCTTTGGCGATGCAAGCACAAACGGCCTCGTTCGGAGC
>CAXTWJ010000059.1:0-11053 GCA_964247925.1 uncultured Sphingomonas sp. | reverse complement strand
GGCCCGCGCGCGCCGGCCCCCCCGCACCCGGTCCCCGCCCCTGACAGCGGCCCGCGCCAGCGCCGGGGCGTAAACGTCCTCGAACAGCCGTTCGAACGTGCGTCGCCAGCTGAACCGGCGTTCGACATGGGCACGCGCCGCGCGGCCGATCGCGCGGTGATCCGCCGCCCACAGCGTCTCGACGTGGCGCGCCATCGCCGCCGGATCGTCCACGGGCGCGAGCAGGCCCAGGCCGGGCGGCACCCGCGCGGGCATGGCGCCCGACGCGACGCCGACCACGGGCAGGCCCGCCGCCTGCGCCTCCAGCACGGACACCCCGAACGTCTCGTTGGCCATTGCCGACACATACAGGTCCGACGAGGCGAGCGCGCGCGCCAGGCCGTCGCGGTCGGCCTCGAAGCCCGGAAACGCGACCGGCAGGCCCCGCGCCGCCGCCATCAACGGCGCGCGCAGCTTGCCGTCGCCGACCAAGACCATCGCCGCGCCGAGCGACGGCGGCAGATGGCGGAACATGGCGACCAGCCGATCGGCGCTCTTCTCATGATCGATCCGCCCGGCATAGATCAGCAGCGGGCCGTCCCCGCCCAGCCCCAGCGCGGCGCGATAGCCCGGGTCGCGGCGCGCGGGCGAGAAGGTCGCCGTATCGACGCCCAGCGGCAGCACGCTCGTGCGCGCGATGCCTCGGGCCTCCAGCGTCGCGCGCGCCGCCTCGCCCAGCGTATACACCCTGTCGAACTCGCGATAGGTGATCTCGGCATAGGCCAGGCTGAGCGCACGGAAGCCGCGGCCGATCACGGGCCCGAACCGGTCGCGCGCGACGCGCCGGACATGCGCTTCGGGAAAGTCGGTGCGGTAGCCCGCGACCAGCGCCGTGCCGGGATACCGCCGCCGGTGGTGGATCGCCGCCCAGGGCAGCACCCAGGGGCAGAGCGACTCGATCAGGTCGGGCCGGTGCTCCGCCAGCAGCGCGCGCACGGCGCCGACGCGCAGGATGAAGCGGTAGTTGGGGCTGCCCCGCACCAGGTCGGACGCGATCTCCGCGAAGACGTGCCGGCCCTCGACGGTGACCCGGTCCGCCGGCCCCGGCACGATCTGCAGCAGCCGATGCGGCGTGTGGGCGAGCATGTGGTCGCGCTTCTCGCGCAGATACGTGCTGATGCCGCCCCCGCCGGAGCGGGAATAGCTTTGCGTCAGGTCGCAGACCAGCAGCGGGCGGTCGCCGCTCACCGCGAGCGGGTCAGGCCCGCGCGGGCTGCACCAGCTCCGCCAGTTCCCCGCTCTCGTACATCTCCATCATGATGTCCGAGCCGCCGACGAACTCGCCATCGACATAGAGCTGCGGGATGGTGGGCCAGTCGGAATACGCCTTGATACCTTGGCGGATGCCCTGGTCCTGCAGCACATCGACGCTCTCGAACTCGGTGTTCAGGTGATTGAGGATCGCCACCGCGCGGCTGGAAAAGCCGCACTGCGGGAAGAGCGGGCTACCCTTCATGAACAGCACCACGCGGTTGGTCTTCACCACCGCGTCGATGCGGGCGTTGCTGTCGTCGGTCATGATGTCAGTCCTTCGGAATGGCGGTGGTGAGCTGCAGCGCATGGAGCACGCCGCCCATGCGGCCGCCGAGCGCGGCATAGACCGCTTGATGCTGCTTGACGCGCGACAGGCCGGCGAAGGCCGGGCTGGTGATGCGCGCGGCATAATGGTCGCCGTCGCCTGCCAGGTCGGTGATCTCGACCTCCGCGTCCGGCACGGCGGCGCGGATCATCGCCGCGATCTCCTCCGCGGCCATCGCCATGTCAGATCCCTTCCATCAGCTGCCGGCGCGCTTCGGTCATCTGCTCGTGCAGCGCGCGCCGCACCGCCGCCTCATCGACCGGCACGTCGGCCGCGGTCAGGTCCCCCAGGAGCTTGCGGACGACATCCTCGTCGCCCGCTTCCTCGAATTCGGCCTGCACGACCGAGCGGGCATAGGCCTCGGTCTCCTCGGGCGTCAGCTCCATTCGGGCGGCCGCCCACTGGCCGAGCAGCTTGTTGCGCCTGGCGATGACCCGGAACGCCATCTCCTCGTCGCGCGCGAACTTGGCTTCAAAGGCTTGCTCGCGATTGTCGAAGGTGGTCACCGCTGTCTCCCGTTGCGTGGGCCCGGAGATAGGCCGACGGCCGTCAGGCCGCAACCTCCACCACCAGCTTGCCGATCGCACCCCGCCCGGCCATCTTCGCGATCGCGTCGCCGCCGCGCTCCAAGGGAAACACCTCCGTGACGCGCGGCGCGATCCGGCCCTCGGCCCACAGGCGGAAGAGGTGCTCGACGTGCGCGGTGTTGGCCTGCGGATCGCGCGCGGCGAACGCGCCCCAGAACACGCCGCACACGTCGCAGCTCTTGAGCAGCGTCAGGTTGAGCGGCAGCCGGGGGATGCCGGCCGGGAAGCCGACCACCAGGTAACGCCCCTCCCACCCGATCGAGCGCAGCGCGGGTTCGGCATAGTCGCCACCGACCGGATCATAGATGACGTCGAAGCCGGCCTTCCCGCCCGCCGCCTTGAACTGCTCGGCCAGCGCCTTGGACTGGTCCTTGCTGAACGGCGCGCGGCCATAGACGATGACGTCGTCGGCGCCCGCCTCGCGGCACGCCTGCGCCTTCTCCTCCGACGACACCGCGGCCACCACGCGCGCCCCGAAGGCTTTCCCAAGCTCGATCGCGGCGAGCCCGACCCCGCCGGCCGCGCCGAGCACCAGCAGGCTCTGCCCGGCCTTCAGACGCCCGCGATCGAGCAGCGCGTGGATCGTCGTGCCATAGGTCAGGATCAGCGCCGCCCCTTCCGCGAAGCCGCGCTCGGGCGGCAGCCGGTACAGGTGGGTGGGATCGGTCGCGATCTTCTCGGCCAGCCCGCCGTTTCCGATCGTGCCCATGATCCGGTCGCCGATCGCCCAGTCGGTGACGCCCTCGCCCAACGACTCGACCACGCCCGCGATCTCACCGCCCGGCGCGAAGGGACGCGCCGGCTTGAACTGATAGCGATCCTCGATGATCAGCACGTCGGGATAGTTGATCGCGCACGCCCTGACCGCGATCACCACCTGCCCCGCGCCCGCGACCGGGTCCGGCAGCTCGGTCAGCGCCAGCGTGTCAGGTCCGCCCGGCTCCCTCGACAGCAACGCCCGCATCCGCCCTCTCCCGTGTGAGCCACGGGCGCTCGGCGGCGATCGCGGACTCGTATCTAGCAATCGCGAGGTCCTGTGCCAGCGTCAGCCCGATCTCGTCCAGCCCCTCCATCAGGCAGCGGCGGCGGAACGGGTCGAGCGCGAACGCGAAGCGGTCCTGGTAGGGCGTGGTGACCGTCATCGTCTCCAGATCGACGGTGACCGGCTGATCCACCGCGACCGCGAGCAGCCGGTCGATCGCGTCCTGCGGGAGCACGACGGGGATGATACCGTTCTTGACCGCGTTGCCGGAGAAGATGTCGGAAAAAGACGGCGCGATCACCGCGCGCACCCCCATGTCGGCGAGCGCCCAGGCGGCGTGCTCGCGACTCGATCCGCAGCCGAAATTGTCACCCGCGATCAGGACGGGCGCGCCGGCATAGCGCGGGTCGTCGAAAAGATTGCCCGGCTCGCGCCTGACCGTCTCGAACGCGCCCCGCCCCAGCCCCGCGCGCGACACCGTCTTCAGCCAGTGCGCGGGAATGATGACGTCGGTATCGACGTTCTTCGCCCCCCAGGGGTAGGCAGCGCCGTGAACGGTCGTGACTGGCGTCATCGCGCGCCGTTCGACTCTGACACCGGCTCCGGCCGCACCTTCGCCGACGCGACATAGGCCGCGACGCCACTCAGCAACGCGCCGGCGACCAGCATGGCGAGCACCTTCTTCATGCTTTTCCTCCCATCAAATCCCGTACGTCGGCCAGTCTGCCCGTCACCGCCGCCGCCGCCGCCATCGCGGGGCTGAGCAGATGCGTGCGCGCGCCCGGGCCCTGCCGGCCGACGAAGTTGCGGTTCGACGTCGATGCGCACCGTTCGCCCGCGGGCACCTTGTCGGGGTTCATCGCCAGGCACATCGAACAGCCCGGCTCGCGCCACTCGAAACCGGCGGCGGTGAAGACGCGGTCGAGCCCCTCCGCCTCCGCCTGCCGCTTGACCAGCCCCGACCCCGGCACCACCAGCGCCCGCACCCCGTCCGCGACCCGCCGCCCGTCCGCGACCCGGGCGGCCGCGCGCAAATCCTCGATCCGGCTGTTCGTGCAGGAGCCGATGAAGACATGCTGCACGGGAACGTCCTGCATCCGCGTGCCAGGCGTCAGGCCCATATAATCGAGCGACTTGCGCGCGGCGGCCTGCTTCGCGGGGTCGGCGAAGCTGTCCGGCGCGGGCACCACGCCTGTGACCGCCACCACGTCCTCCGGGCTCGTGCCCCAGGTCAGCGCCGGCGCGATGTCGGTCGCGTCCAGCCTGATGCTCCGGTCATAACGCGCGCCGGGGTCGCTCGGCAGCGTCCGCCACCAGGCGACCGCTTGCGCCCATGCGTCACCGGCGGGGGCCATCGGCCGGCCGCGCAGATAGGCGAACGTCGTCTCGTCCGGCGCGACCAGCCCGGCGCGCGCGCCCGCCTCGATGCTCATGTTCGCGACCGTCAGCCGCCCCTCGACCGACAGCGAACGGATCACCTCGCCGGTATATTCGATGACGTGCCCGGTACCGCCGGCCGCGCCGATCCGGCCGATGATCGCCAGGATCACATCCTTGGCCGACACGCCGAAGCCGAGCGCGCCCTCGACCCGCACATCCATCGTCCGCGACGGCTGCAGCAGCAGACACTGCGTGGCGAAGACGTGCTCGACCTCGCTCGTTCCGATCCCGAAGGCGAGCGCGCCCAGCGCCCCGTGCGCGGATGTGTGGCTGTCGCCGCAGACCAGCGTGGTGCCGGGGAGCGTGAAGCCCAGCTCGGGTCCGACGACGTGGACGATGCCCTGTTCGGGCGCGACCTCGTCGATGTAGCGGATGCCGAACGCGGCGGTGTTGGCGGCGAGCGCGTCGAGCTGCGCCGCGCTCTCCGCGTCCGCGATGGGCAGGCGCCGACCGTCCGCATCGGCGCGCGGCGTGGTCGGCAGGTTGTGGTCGGGCACCGCCAGCGTCAGGTCGGGCCGCCGCACGCGCCGCCCCGCCGCGCGCAGCCCCTCGAACGCCTGTGGGCTGGTCACCTCATGGATCAGGTGCCGGTCGATGTAGAGGAGGCACGTCCCGTCCTCCCGCCGCTCCACGACGTGCGCGTCCCAGATCTTCTCGTACAGCGTGCGCGGGGCCATGCGCACCGCGTTAACCCAATTGCAGCCGTGCGCCAAACGCCTTCGACCTGGCTGGGGCGGCAGGAGTCCCAGCCAAGTCTATGAGCCAGCTAAGCCGTTGATTCTACAGGCGCGCAGCATGGCGCTGCACAGTCTGTTGCTACAGCGGATTGGCACAGTCGACAAGGCCGCTTCTGCGCTACTTACCGCCTATGCGGGACCGCCCCAGCGGTGGAGCAAGATTTGGGCGGGGATCAGAACTTCCTGCATAGTTGGTGACGCCGAAACAGCTTTGACAAGGCGAGCGACGGTCGAGCATGAGGGAGCCGCAGGGGAGCAGGGTGC
The DNA here is from genome assembly GCA_964247925.1 of uncultured Sphingomonas sp. Classification (GTDB taxonomy): domain Bacteria; phylum Pseudomonadota; class Alphaproteobacteria; order Sphingomonadales; family Sphingomonadaceae; genus Sphingomonas. The sequence continues at coordinate 5,425 of CAXTWJ010000059.1, read as the reverse complement.
GTGGCTAACAGTTTCTACGAGCGACCAATTCTGAACTCGCCCTACGCACCACCCTCGCTCTACCACCCGCTCGACGACACCGGGCAGCCTATCGAGGGCGAGCCGATCGAGGGACGGCGTCCCTCCAAATTTGTCGTGCCAGTGCCGGCTTCGCGGAAGAAGGCAGCCGCGACCCAAGCCTCGCTCGATCTCGAAACCTATACCGAAAACGCCAAGATCAACGAGATCCGCGGCTACGTTGATACATGGCGAGCGGTGCCCAATCCCGCCGACTGGGGCGTGACGCCCGCGACGCAACGGCTGCTCGAACATTGGCGGCGGCCGAAGGACGAATGGGCCGGTCCGCGCCCGTTCTTCTGCCAAATCGAGGCGGTCGAGACGATGATTTGGCTGACCGAGGTCGCGCCGCGCCGGGCCGCGACACGCGGCCTGCTCGACCAGATCGCCAAGGACAATGAGGAAGCCAACCCGGCGCTGTTCCGGCTCGCCATGAAGATGGCGACGGGCAGCGGCAAGACGACGGTGATGGCGATGCTGATCGCGTGGCAGGCGATCAACGCAGCGCGCAAGGAGACCAAGGACTTCTCGCGCGCCTTCCTGATCGTGGCACCGGGGATCACGATCAAGGACCGGCTGCGCGTGCTCCAGCCCAGCGAGCCGGGCAATTACTACGACACGCGCGAGATCGTGCCGCCCGAAATGCTGCCCGAGATTCGCCGCGCCGAGATCGTCATCACCAACTATCACAGCTTCCAGCACCGCGAGACGCTGGCGATGCCCAAGGCGGCGCGCAGCTTCCTGCAGGGCAACGACCCCGAGCCGGTGCGAACGATCGAGACCGACGCGCAGATGCTGGACCGGGCGTGCGGCAAGCTGCTGCGGTTCGAGCGCGTCAACGTCATTAACGACGAGGCGCACCATTGCTATCGCCACAAGGTCGGCGGCGACGTCGAGGGTGCACTAACGGGAGACGAGAGGAAGGAAGCCGAGCAGAACGAGGAAGCCGCGCGGCTGTGGATCAACGGCATCGAGGCGCTCGACCGGCAGCTTAGGAAGGGCAAGCGCAGCGGCGGCGTTCGCGCCGTTTATGACCTGTCCGCGACCCCGTTCTTCCTGCGCGGCTCCGGCTACAGCGAAGGCACGCTGTTTCCGTGGGTGGTGTCCGACTTCAGCCTGATGGACGCGATCGAGAGCGGCATCGTCAAGTTGCCGCGCGTGCCGGTCACCGACAATCTCGTCCAGACCGACACCGTCGTCTATCGCGACCTGTGGAAGCACATCGGCAAGTCGATGCCCAAGTCGACGGCGGGTGCGAACAAGCTCAGCCCCTTCGACCTGAAGCCGCTGCTGCTCACCGCCCTCAACTCGCTCTACAGCCACTATGCCGGCGAGTTCGAGCGCTGGCAGAAGGCCGGGATCGGCGTGCCACCGGTCTTCATCGTCGTCTGCCAGAACACTGCCATCTCGAAGCTCGTATTCGAATGGATCGCCGGCTTCGAGCGCGGCGATGCCGAGACCGGCGAGCGCGCCGCCTTCCATGCCGGCCACCTCGAACTGTTCCGCAACTATGACGAGCACGGCGGCCGCCTGCCCAAGCCGCGCTCGCTGCTGATCGACTCCCGCCAGCTCGAAGCCGGCGAAGCGCTCGACAAGGGGTTCAAGGAAGCGGCTGCGGCCGAGATCGAGCAGTTCAAGCGGGAGCTCGCCGCTCGCGAGGGCGCCGGCGCGGTCAAGGGCGACGTCAACGAGGGCGACCTGCTGCGCGAGGTGATGAACACCGTTGGGCGTCCCGGCCGGCTCGGCGAGCAGATCCGCTGCGTCGTGTCGGTGTCAATGCTGACCGAGGGCTGGGACACTAACACCGTCACCCACATCCTCGGCATCCGCGCCTTCGGAACGCAGCTGCTGTGCGAGCAGGTCGTTGGCCTGCCCGCGCCTGAGGCCCGGCACCTGCGGCGCGATGTAAATCCACCACAGCTTGTAGAACACGTCGCCGAGCTTTCGCTTGGTGTCGCCGGCCGGCAGCAATTCGGGGAAGAGCAGCCGCTCTCCCGCCGCACGCATTGCATCGACGTAGCCGAGAAAGCCGAGCCGGATCAGCTCGTCGGCGATGACAACGGGGCGGCGGGCCGACATGTTCTTGACCCGACCGGTTTCGGTGGTCCGAATAAGGAGGTAGTCAATCCCGTGGCGGCTCTCGACGTCGTCGAGCATGAGCTTGCAGAGTTCCTCCCGCCGGGCGCCCGTGTACCAGACCAGCAGCAGCACGTAGAATAAGCCGTCATGGATCACGACCGACCCCGGCTCGAGCCGATGCTCTACGCCGCGGCAGCCAACCCACGGTGGCAGGCGGAAGATCGCCTCGCCCTGTTCCCGTGAATAGCGCTCGCGGGCTTCGCGTTCGTCCTTTGGGATCGCGACGGTGAACTCGCGGAAGTCGATCGCCTCGGCCGCAGGAACGGCCTTGCGCATGAACGCGTGGATCTGCCCAAGCTTGTTGTAGTGTTTGTTCGACGTGCCCGCGGATAGCCCAACGTCGTCCGTCGGCAGCTCGCTAGAATCGACCTGTTCGGCCGTCAGCGCGACGGCTTCCTCAAGGCTCTGGTTCAGTTCTCGATCGGCTGGTGCCTTGCCATAACGCGTGGATAGCCGATCGAAATAGGCATCGAGCTTCAGGATGTCGGCCTTCGTCACTCGCCAGAATGGTGTGCCGGGCGGCAGCGACTTTTGGAGCAACGCCGCAGCCCACCTGATCTGCCGCAGCGTCTGCTCGCCTACGCTTTCCTTCGCGCGCTTGCCGTCTTTGCGATGGGGCAGCAGGCGCGGAGACTCGGCGATCAGGCGCTCGGCTGCCTCAACTGGAGTGCAATGCAGCCAGTCCGAAGACACGGACGGCTCCACAGCGCCCGCTGTTGGCGCTTGCCCAACGGAACTTGGCAACGACCGGCCCACCAGCGCCTGGAGCTGCTGCTCCGCATCCGCGTAGACGTTCCGGTAGATCGGGTAGAGTGCCAGCTCTAGCTTCCAGTGCAGCCGATCGCTGACTTGCAGCCCGGCATGGGTGATGTGGCGGTCGATCTCCGCCCGGCGTATCGGGCTGACATCCCTCTCCTCGCGCATCGCAATGACCGTCTTCAGGTCAGTGATGCGCTGGGGCTCCCATCCCTTCTCCTCCAGCTGTCGCTGCTCCGACGGGAGGAATGACATATGACCGCCCAAGCGCGTCAGACGTTCAAAGTAGTCGACGAAGGCCAAGTTGGCGGCGGAGTGAAGCTCGGCATTGTATGGCGTGGATCGCTGATCGGTGCAGACCTCGCTCAAGCGCTCCTCATACATCGCCTTGGCGATGGTTTGGAGTTCACACTCGGTGATAGCGAATTCCGCCGCAACCTTGCGCTTTAGCATCTCCACCACCCCCGGCGTCATCGCGGTCAACACCGCACCCCTGTTGCGCGCCAGCAGTCGATCAGTGGTGCCCAGCGACAAGCGAACGTCTAGCGCATAGTTTCCGAACAGACGGTGAACCCGTCGCCACCAGAAGACGTGCCCGCGACGGTAGACATGCTGAAGCGCTGCCAACGACGACCATCCTTACTGGACACCGCATTGGCACAGCTGACTGCACACGCTGGGGCGACCGAACCGGTGTTAGCCCGCTCGGTCAACAACTTAGCTGGGAGTTGGCTGGGGCGGCAGGATTCGAACCTGCGTATGACGGTACCAAAAACCGTTGCCTTACCGCTTGGCGACGCCCCATCGGTCCGGCGCGCTTGTAGCGGCGCGCGTTCGGGCGGCAAGCCCTAACGCAGGGCCCTAGCGCAGGAGGTGGCGCCAGCCATGCGGGTCGTCCCCGCGCCCGCGCTGCAGCGCGGACAGGCGGTCCAGCAGCCGCGCGGTGACCGGCCCCGTGTCCCCGCCGCCGCTCGTGAACGCGTAGCCCGGCCCGGCGACGCGACCGATCGGCGTCACCACCGCCGCCGTGCCGCAGGCGAAGGCCTCGGCCAGCGCGCCGTTCTGCGCGTCCGCGCGCCACTGCTCGATCGCATAGGGTTCCTCGCGCACCGCCATCCCCTCGTCGCGCGCGAGCTGGAGCAGGCTGTCGCGCGTGATGCCGGGCAGGATCGTGCCCGCGAGCGGCGGCGTCTGCAGCGAGCCGTCACGGCCGACGAAGAAGATGTTCATGCCGCCCAGTTCCTCCACCCAGCGGTGCTCCGCCGCGTCGAGGAAGACGACCTGGTCATAGCCGCGCCGCATCGCCTCCTGCTGCGCGACCAGGCTGCTGGCATAGTTGCCGCCGCACTTCGCCTCGCCCGTGCCGCCGGGCGCCGCGCGGGTGTAGTCGTGGCTGACCCACAGCGACACCGCCCGCGCGCCACCCTTCCAGTACGCCCCGACCGACGAGGCGATCACCATGTAGAGATACTCGGACGCGGGCTTCACCCCAAGGAACGCCTCGCTCGCGATCTGGAAGGGGCGCAGGTACAGCGCGCCCTCTGGGCTGTCGGGGATCCAGTCGCGGTCGGCGGCGACCAGCGCCTCCAGCGAGCCGACGAACAGCTCCGCCGGCAGTTCGGGCATCGCCATGCGCCGCGCCGAGTTCGCGAACCGCCGCGCATTGGCCTCGGGCCGGAACAGCGCGACGCCGCCGTCCGCCTGCTTGTACGCCTTCAGCCCCTCGAAGATCTCCTGCGCGTAATGCAGCACCGCGCAGGCGGGGTCGAACGACAGCGGCGCGCGCGCCACCACGCGCGGGTCGTGCCAGCCCCGGTCCGCGTGCCACTCGATCACCGCCATGTGATCGGTGAACACCCGCCCGAATCCCGGATCGACCAGCTGACCCGCCCGTGTTCCCGCATCGACCGGGCTGCCATGTGGCTCGAGGCGGAACGGCGACGCGGTGGTGGCGTGCATGGGACGAGTTCTCTTGAGGGAAAACGGGGTTGCCCGCGCCTAGGTCCGATGGCTAAGCCGGTCAACATGGCCTCCAGTTCGTCGAGCGTATCACCCCTGTTCCTGCGCGAGCCGGAACTTCGACGCGGCATGGAGCTGATCTATTTCGGCTACTCGCACCTGACCCGCTCGATCGACCGCGACCTGGCCAGGCAGGGGCTGGGCCGGGCGCACCATCGGGCGCTGTACTTCATCGCGCGCAAGCCCGACCTGACCGTCAGCGAGCTCCTGTCGCTGCTCGCCATCACCAAGCAGTCGCTGGGCCGCGTGCTGAACGAGCTGACCGAGCGCGGCTATGTCGCGATCCGCACCGGCTATCGCTACCGACGCCAGCGCCTCCTGCGCCTGACGGACGAGGGCGCGACGCTGGAACACGACCTGTTCGAGCAGGCGCGCCAGCGCATGGCCGCCGCCTACGCCCGCGCCGGGCGCGAGGCGGTATCGGGCTATTGGGCGGTGCTGGAAGGGCTCATCC
>CAXTWJ010000058.1:7128-11171 GCA_964247925.1 uncultured Sphingomonas sp. | reverse complement strand
TCGGCTTAGAACCGAATAGCGTGTTCGCCGTGGCGAACAGTCCGGATCACCTGCGACTAGACGACCTTTCGGTGTTCCTCGCAGTCCTGCAGGCGCGTGGCTTCCGCACCGCATCAAGGCGCCTGGGGCTTTCGCCGTCCTCCGTCAGCGAGAAGGTGACTCAACTGGAGGCGCGATTGGGCGTGCCCCTGCTGGTCCGCACCACGCGCAGCGTCATGCCCACGGCGGCCGGCCAAGCGCTCGCACAGCGGCTTTCGCCGCTCTTCAATGAGGTCGGAATGGCGTTGCAGGAGGCCGCCAACTCTGCGGGGGAACTCCGAGGCTTGCTAAAACTGAACGTGACCGGCGCGGTGATGGTGGACATTCTTCCGCCTGTCATCGACCGGTTTCTGGCGCTTCATCCGCACGTTCGAATCGAGTTCGTCGTGGAGGATCGGCTGGTCGATATCATCGCCGCGGGCTGCGACGCCGGCATCCGGTATGGCGAGCATCTGGCACAGGACATGATCGCGGTGCCGATCGGGCCGCCCGCACAATATTTCGCGCTTGCCGCGGCGCCGTCATATCTGGAGGGTCGCGCCGCGCCTGTCGGCCCGCGCGACCTGCTGGATCACGATTGCATACGGCTCCGCTTCTCCAGCGGCGCGCTGGTCCGATGGGAGATGGAGCGAGGCTCAGAGTCCGTGATCATCGATCCGCCCGGGCGCCTGGTCATCGGCGTCGACGCCGTACCCGCCGCGATCACGCTGGCCCGGGCAGGACACGGGATCATCGGCACGTTCCGGAACTGGCTCGACCCGGATCTGCGGTCGGGGACGCTCGTGCCGATCCTGCAGGACTGGTGGCCGAGATTCGAAGGGCCCAGACTGTATTTCCCCAGCCGGTTCCTTCCCGCGCCGCTGCGCGCGTTCGTCGATTTCGTCGCCGGGTACCGCGAGCCGAAAGAAGATAACGTCCTGTTGCCGGAGCGGACACCGTAATCGCGCTGACATCGATTCCGGTTTCGACCAGTCCCAAGCAGCGCGAATCCATGCCACCCTCCCGACCTGGCCCTTCGTCGCCCGGAGGACCGCGAAACTGTTTCTGGTGCCGACGCAGTCCATGGAGCACCCCGTCCAAGCAGCAATCCTGGCCTCACGTTGGCGAGGCGACCGAGTAGGTGACAGCGGCGTTGCGCGACTTCTGGAACTCGTCGACGGTTTCGCCGCGCATTCCGGCATAGATGTCGATATTCGAGAAGCCGAGCACGGCCCCGAGCTTCTCCAGCACGAAGAAGATCACGCCGTAGTGGATCAGGCCGCGCCAGTCGCGGCGATGAACGAGGTCGCGCTCCTCCTCACTCAAGCCCGCGGCTTCGTACTCGCGCTCTTCGTCGGCGCGGAAGCGCCGGCGAGCTTCCGCATCGACCAACCCGTGGAGGAACCGGTTGACGCGGTAGCCCTTGGCGCTGCGCTCGAGCGTATAGGGATAGGTACCTTCCAGCGCCTCGGCACCGTGAAGCTGGGCGTTCATGTCGTCGCGATGGCGAAGGGCGTCCGGCGCCCCCATCGGCGCTGCCTCGTTCTCCAGGACCATGGTCGCGATCGCCGTCATCGACGGCAGATAATAGCTGTCGTGCACGCGCTTGACGCTGGCCGACAGCGCGCCCCTCATCACCAGCCACATGATGATCTCGGAACTCTCCATGCCGCCCAACCGGGCGTAATCGGCATGGGTCATGCGGGTCAGCGCCTCGGGATCCTTCTCGATCAATTCGAGAAATTCTTGATCCCAGGGCGTGTTGTTGAACCCGCAGCGCTCGCCATGCACCTGGTGGGATAGGCCGCCGGTCGCGATGATGGCGACAGACAGATCATCGGGATAGCTTTCGATAGCCCGGCGCAGCGCTTGGCCCAGCTTGTAGCATCGGGCGGCGGTCGGGATCGGGAACTGGAGCACGCCGACCTGCAGCGGCACGATCGTGACAGGCCAACCCTGCTCCTCGCCGCAGGGCAGCAGCACCGACAAAGGGGAAAAGCAGCCATGGTCCAGCGGACGGTCCCGAAAGAATGACATGTCGAATTCGTCCGTGACGAGTGACTGCGCGATGTGGCGCGACAGCGCCGCATGTCCGCCGATCGGCGGGATGCCGGCACGCTTCCCCCCGCCCTCGTCGGCAACGTCGTAGCTGTCGTCGACGCCGAGACAGAAGGCAGAATAATGATCGAAGAAGAACGAGGTGATGTGATCGTTGTAGATCACCACGAACACGTCCGGCCTCTTCTCCTCGACCCAGCGCTGGATCGGCCGATAGGCGTCGAAGATCGGCTTCCAGATGGGATCGTCCTGTTTGTGGGCGTCCAGGGCGAAGCCGATGGTCGGCGTGTGCGAGCTGGCGATTGCACCGATGATCCTTGCCATGTTCTTCTCCGTATCTATTCTATGACGGGCCGGCCCTTAACGAGCTCTCGCCTTCAATATGGCATCCAAGCGAGGAAACACGCGGCGCGCATTGCCCTCGAAGATCGCATGCCTCTGTTCGACGCTGATCGGCAGCGCGTCCACGTATCGCTTGGTGTCGTCGAAATGGTGGCCGGTCTCGGGATCGACTCCACGCACCGCGCCGACCATCTCGCTGCCGAATAGGATGTTCTTCGTCTCGATGACACCCGCGAGCAAGTCGATACCCGGCTGATGGTAGACGCATGTGTCGAAGAAGACGTTGTTCATCAGGTGTCCGCTCAGCGCCGGCTTCTTCAACATGTCGGCGAGTCCGCGGTAACGGCCCCAATGATAAGGCGCGGCGCCACCGCCGTGCGGGATGATGAAACGCAGGGTGGGGAAGTCGCTGAACAGGTCGCCTTGCAGCAACTGCATGAAGGCGATGGTGTCGGCGGCAATGTAATAGGCGCCGGTTGCGTGCATCGCCGGGTTGCAGCTGCCCGAGACGTGGATCATCGCCGGCACGTCCAGTTCAACCATTTTCTCGTAGAAGGGATACCAGAAGCGGTCGGTTAGCGGCGGGTGTGCGAAATGGCCGCCGCCCGGATCGGGGTTGAGGTTGCAGCCGACGAAGCCCAGCTCGCCGACGCACCGCTCCAGTTCGTCGATCGACCCGGTCATGTCCGCTTGCGGACTCTGCGGCAGCATGCAGGCGCCGACGAACGACTGGGAATAGAGGCGGCATACCCGCGCGATCAGGTCGTTGGACGCCCGCGCCCAGGCGATCGAGACCTCCTCATCGCCGATGTGCGGTCCCATGGTGGAGGCCCGCGGCGAGAAGATCGTCATGTCGGCGCCCCGTTCCTTGAGGAACTTGAGCTGGTTCTCCTCGATCGTGGCGCGGATCTCGTCGTCGCCGATCGCAGGATAGGGCGGCGGCGCTTCGCCGGCCCTGAACGCGGCCACCTGCGCGTCGCGCCAGGCGTCGTGCGCGGTCGGGGCGGTGGTATAGTGGCCGTGGCAGTCGACGATGAGCGTCACCGGGAATTTGCCTCGCTATAGTTTCTGGCGAACGGTTCGAGCGCGGCGAGCTTCGCGGCGAGCCCGACAGGCGGTGCAAGGCGCAAGGAACCAAGCGCCTGTTGGCGTCTGATCGTGGCACAGGTCATTGCCGGATCAATGCCGAGCGCGACGAGCGTCGCCGACGATTCCCGCATCTCGGCGGCGCGGCGCACGCCATGCACCATCATCCGGTCAAGATTGTAGTCGAAGCGGCCGGACCATTCGGCGCCAGGCCAGCTCGCGTCGAGCGAGGCGACCACCTCGTCCAGCCCCCCCGCGCGGCGCCCCCGCCCGGCCCCCCGGCTGGAGGAGAGGCGCTCGGCGGGGTGGGTGGAGCCGCCCGGGACGGCGTGACAGGCTTCGGCGGCTCCGCTACGCCTCGCGCATGAGCGAGCGCGCCACCTTCGGCTTCCAGGACGTGGACCCGGCCGCCAAGCCGGACCTGGTCCGCGGCGTGTTCGACAGGGTCGCCGGACGCTACGACCTGATGAACGACCTGATGAGCGCGGGCGTCCACCGCGCTTGGAAGGACGCCACCGCCGCACGGATCAATCCGCAGC
>CAXTWJ010000058.1:0-7118 GCA_964247925.1 uncultured Sphingomonas sp. | reverse complement strand
TGATCGAGCGGATCATCTTGATCGAGGAGGCGGCGCCGACCGCGCCGGCGACCGCTCGAACGCTCGCAAAGCCGGCCGCGGCCAGGGCGTCGCGCGCGAAGGCGGCGTGTGGCCCTGCGACCAGCAGCGGTGCGGCCAGTCCGGCGGGGTGCACCGGCGCCATCACGGCAACGTCGACGTAGCGTCCGCCGGCCGCCTCGATCGCGCAGGCCGCGGCGCGCTTGGTGTCGGGTGCGACCGAGTTCATGTCGCAGAAGAGCGCACCGGCCTCGATGCTCGACGCCGTCTCGATCGCGGCTGCGAGCGCCTCATCGGCGCTGACCAGCGACAGGATCATCAACGAGCGCGGCGTCGCGTCGGCATTGCCCTCCGTCGCTTCGACGCCGCTCGACGCCAGCTCGCCCAGCTTGGCAGTGCGCGTTTCCTCCGCCTGCACCTTACGGTCATAAGCAACCAGCGGCCTCTTCAAGCCGCCGGCGAACGCCTGCGCGGCTTCGCCGAAGCCGATGAGCGCGATGCGCGTGTCCCTCATCGGCTTACCTAGCGGCACGACGTTCGCCGCCGCCAATGACTATTGCTGCTCGGTCATGCCTTTTCCGGAAGTGCCGTCGCTGCTGCCTCACGCCCGAGCAGGTCAAGGAAGCAGCGCTGGCGCTGCGTCGGCCGCCAGTCGACGCGCGTGATGATGCCGATCTCGCGAATACTGTCGGGCAAAGGCGCGGCGACGATCGCCAGCAGGCCGGCGCTGACCTCCACGGCGACCTGATCCGGCGAGAGCAGGGTCAGCATGTCGCTGTGCGCCAGCATCGTCCGGATCGCGACCGTCGAGCCGCACGCGACCGGCGCCGCCGGGGGCGCCCGCCCGCCGAACGTCGACTCCCATTGTGCGCGGAGTGGCGTACCCGGCATGCCGACGATCCAAGGAAAGTCGGCCAAGCGATCCAGATCGGCGTCCGCCCCGACCAGCGGGTGGCCGGCGCGTCCGACGACAACCAGCCGATCGTGGAACAACGACGCCTGCACAAGGTCTATATCGACCGAAGGGCGCAGCGCGCCGATCATCAGGTCGAGCGCGCCGTCGCGCAGCGGCTCGACCAGATCCCGCCATGAGCCCTCGACGATCAGGGTCGTCGCGGCGGGATCGTCGAGCTGCAACGCCGCGACCGCCAGCGGCAGGACGCGGGCGCGGGCGAGCGGCATCGCGCCGATCAGCAGCGGACCGACGGCGGATTGATCCTCGGTCGCCTCGGCGATGCCGGCGGCGATCTCGCGCGCGGCCAGCCTGATGCCTCGTGCCAGCCGGCGGCCGGCGGGCGTGACCTGCATACCGCGGCCGCGTCGCTCGATCAGGCTGCGGCTGACGATCTGCTCGATCTCACGTACCGCGCGGTGCAGCGCCGGTTCCGACAACCCCGTCGCCGACCGCGCCGCCGCGAACCCGCTCGCGTCGACCACCGCGACGACGGCGCGCAGTTGCGTCGCAGTCATCAGCTTCTCGCCGCCGCCACCCGCGCCCCGCGGCGTGACAGCGGCCACCGCCCCGGCCAGGCGCACCCAGGCACGCGTCGTCCGCTCCGCCATCCGCCGGCCGCCTTCGGTCGGTTCGACCCCGGTCGACGTGCGGACGAACAGCGGGCGGCCGAGTGTCCGCTCCAGCTTGGCCAGCCCCTTGGTCAGCGCCGGTTGCGACAGATGCACCGCCGCCGTAGCCGAGCTGAGGCTGGAGTGATCGGCAATCACCGCGAGCGCACGCAGGTGGCGCCAATTGAGGTCGAACGGATCCATCGCAGACACTTACCAGGAAGTTATCGCGTGGCGAGACTTGGTATTGGCGGGGCGGCAACGCTGATGGCAATAACGACGCCTATCGCAAGGGACGGTTGGATGACGGATCGGGTGGTACAGAATATCGGGCGCGCTGATAACGCGACGATCGACGGACTCGCCGCCGCCGGCGTCGCGACGGTGCATGAAGCGCAGGGGCGGATCGGTCTCCTCGCCAGCCGCCTACGGCCCATCTATGCCGGTGCGCGAGTGGCAGGATCGGCGGTTACCATCTCCGCGCCGCCAGGCGACAATTGGATGATCCACGTCGCGATCGAACAGTTGCAGCCCGGCGACGTGCTGGTGCTGGCACCGACCAGCCCGTCCGAGGATGGCTATTTCGGCGACCTGCTGGCGACCAGCGCTGTTGCTCGCGGATGTCGGGGGCTGGTGATCGACGCCGGCGTGCGCGATGTGCGCGACCTCACGCAGATGGCGTTTCCCGTTTGGTCCCGGGCGGTGTTCGCGCAAGGGACGGTGAAGGCCACGTTGGGGTCGGTCAATGTGCCGGTCGTTTGCGCGGGAGTGGCGATCGATCCTGGCGACGTGATCGTAGCCGATGACGACGGCGTGTGCGTGGTGAAGCGTACCGACGCCTCGGACATCCTGGCGAAGGCAAGGGCGCGCGAGGCGAACGAGGAGAGCAAGCGCCAGCGGCTTGCGGCGGGCGAGCTGGGGCTTGATATCTACGATATGCGCGGCACCTTGAAGGCGATGGGGCTGCGGTATGAATGACGGCGTCGCCTGCATGTGGATGAGAGGCGGTACATCGAAGGGCGGGGTCTTTCTCGCAGACGACCTGCCCGCCGACACCGCAGCGCGCGACACGTTCCTGCTGCGGGCGATGGGATCGCCCGATCCGCGCCAGATCGATGGCATGGGAGGAGCAGACCCGCTGACCTCGAAGGTAGCGGTAGTTAGGCGGTCGAAGCGAGAGAGCGTCGATGTCGATTACCTATTCCTGCAGGTCTTCGTCGACCAGGCGATCGTGACCGATAACCAGAATTGCGGCAACATGCTTGCTGCGGTCGGCCCGTTCGCGATCGAACGCGGGCTTGTCGAGCCGACAGGCGATGAGACGCATGTCGCGATCTTCATGGAGAATACGGGCCAGATCGCGGTCGCAATCTGCGCCACGCCCGACGGAGTCGTCACCTATGCCGGGAACGTCAGCATCGACGGCGTCCCCGGCACCGCCGCGCCTGTGTCGCTGGAGTTCCGCGATACCGCCGGCTCGTCGTGCGGCGCTCTGCTGCCGACCGGGAATGCGGTGGACGTCATCGAGGGAGTCGATTGCACCCTGATCGACAATGGCATGCCCTGTGTCGTGATGCGCGCTTCGGACGTGGGCGCAACCGGCTTCGAAGATCGCGAGACGCTCGACGCCGCTGAAGGCATCAAGGCAAAAATCGAGGCAATCCGGCTCACGGCCGGACCGTTAATGAACTTGGGTGATGTCACGGATCAGTCGGTGCCTAAAATGATGCTGGTCGCCGCGCCGCAATACGGTGGGGCCATAACCGTCCGCTCCTTCATCCCACGGCGCGCGCATGCGTCGGTAGGAGTATTCGGGGCCGTCAGCGTGGCGTCTGCGTGCCTGATCCCTGGCTCGCCCGCCGCGGCGGTGGCTGAAATCCCGGCAGGCCGTTCGAAGTCTCTTTCCGTCGAGCATCCCTCGGGGGAGATCAGCTGCCTCCTGACGCTCGATGACGATAACAGGATTAGAACAGCGGCACTTGTGCGAACCGCCCGCAAGTTGATCGATGGTAATTTGTTTGCGTGATAAGCGACATCACGACTGCTCGGTTCGTGACCGACGTACTGATAACGGCGATCTGACGCCGCCAAAGCACGGCGACCCGCTGCATTCAGATCAGGGAAGCCATATACGAGCGAGCATTTCCAAAAGCTGACGACCGGCAACGGGGTGACCCGCTCGCGCCGACACTCGTGCCTCAGTCCATGCACGTCGAGCGGCAAGCGTAGGTTAGCTCAATCTAATTTCCATCAGACGACCAGCAGCTCGGTCGACAGATCGGCAGGCTTCGCATCGACTCGGGTCGACGTAGCTTGAACCCCAACCTATGACAGGACTCTCACCGGCCAAGCACGGCGGACGCTGAAGGAAATTGTGTGAGGGGCTCCGGAATAGAAGCGCAAGCCGCGCCACCGGCGGTGGCAAAGAGGTTTGGGTATGCGCTGAAACGGGCTCAGCATGCGTTGCGCATTGCCATGGACGAGGCGCTCCGGCCGATCGCGCTTACCACGCCGCAATACTCGGTCATGAGCGCGCTCGAGGCCGAACCCGGGCTCTCGAACGCCCGGCTGGCGCGAACCGCCTTCGTCACCCCTCAGACGATGCATGGCTTGCTGATACTTCTCGAGCGCGAGCGCCTAGTGGTTCGGGATGCCGATCCAGACCACGGCCGCATCCTGCGCACCCGCCTTACCGACGCCGGTGAGGCGAAGCTGAAAGCGGCCCATCTCGAGATCGCGAGCGTGGAGCAGATGATGGTGGACGCGCTTGGCCCCACGCGCTCCGAACCCGTGACGGACGCTCTTACCCACTGCGCTGAGGCGTTGGCGGAACGGCGGAACGGAAGGAAGCGCAACAGCCGAGGATCGGAGCACCGGGGGGTCGTCAGATGACCGTCATCGTGTACCGCAGCGCCTCCTCCTCAGTCCCGGCGGTCACGATCGAGTCGTACAGGTCGAGCGCGCCGAGGTGCTCGACGACGGCAATCCCTAGGGCGCTCAGGTCCGGCGGCGGGAGTGCCGAGAAGCTCCCGGCCAGCAGAACCGCGATCAGCAACCCCTTACGGTCCGCCGCGATGACGGCGGCGTCGACCTCGCCGCCGACCAAAGACCGCGCCCAGCCGACGACACCCCGCAGCGCGCCGTCCAGACCGGGGCCTTCGACGCGCAGCACGGTCGCTGCATAACGCTCATGATCCAGCGTGAAGCACGGCTTGCCCCGGCTCGTCAGGACTGCCGCGGGTGCGCCGAACGCGATGACCGGGTTCGGGGCCATCGCCGTCACGACCGGGAGATGCTCATGAAACGCCGGTTCGCGGAATGCCGCCTCGACATGCTCGGCGGATCGCCATTGGAGAAACTCGACCAAGACGCGGCCATCGCGATCCGACAGGAAAGAGGCCGATAGGAAGCCGTGCAGGTGCCGTATCCGGGCCTGTGTCTCAGCGACATTGAGGAGTAGCGTCGCGCGTTCCTCACCTTCACGCGGGCGCATGATCACGATGCCGATATGGGCTCGGCCCGACAGATCGACGGTGACCGCCGTTTTACACATGGCCACGACGCCCGATTGAGTCCTCGCCCTCGCCGGAGATGGGGAGAAGGCGGTAGTTGGCGGTACGCTGCGCGGCAAAGTGATCGCCGGAAACGACCTCGACGACGTCGAACTGGCCGTCCCACCAGGTGCCATCCCTCTCGCCGGGAGGATACGGCAGGTCTTTCGGATCTTTTGCCATGACGATAACGGACGATACCGGTCCTGAGTTCGACCCGGCGAGCAGGACCATACCGGCGCGCCCCGCCTCATCTTCGCTGTTCCGGATGAGCTCGACGAAATCGTCGGCGGTCAGTTGAAAGCCCTTCGCCGCAACCTTTTCCGCGCGCTCGAACGAGATCGGCGCGCCGATCGCGGTGCCAGACAAAGCGACCCGCTGAAACGTCTTGCTATGCATCCGAAGGATGTTGCGGTGGTCGGCGTAGCGATGGTCGCCAGTCGCCGCGGCTAGCATGGCCTCGTTTGTCCACTCCATCAGCTCCAGCAAAAGGGTGTCATCGTGCGAGGTCATAAAGACGGCTCCGATGAAGCCCGGCAGTCCGCGCCCCAGATTCTCCATGGCAGCCGCGCCGGACAACGCGAGCGAGCGAGCGGTCCCGGTCCCGCCCGCGCGCAGCGTTAGGACGAGGTGCCCCGCAGGCTTGTTCCCGACGACGACGCGATCCTCCCGTGGCCGACGCGTCGCCTCGCTGGATCTGCTGCGCATGATTGGGCTCCTCGTCGCCGGCACCGGCGGAATGGCGCGCGGAAGATTGTTCCCACCCTGTCGCGCATGGGGCAAGGCCGGCCGTGCCGGTCACACAAGCGGCGTGATCTGCTCCTCGACGCCGAGCAGCGCCTTGCCGAACACCTCGTAGCCGACCTGTGGCAGCACGACCGCATGGCGCGCGGCGACATTGGAGTCGCGCCATACCCGCTGCAACGGGCAGGCGGTGGCGAACGAACCCGCGCCATGCGCCGAAACCAGTATGTCGATAGCCCGCGTGATTCTTTCCGCCACTAGGCCAGTGTCGGCCCGCACCCGCGCGCGCGTGAAGAGGTCGGGGTAACCGCCGCTCGCCGCAGCGTCATCGATGTCCGCGGCGGCGCGGTAGGCGTGAAGGTGCGCGGTATCGATCAAGAGCGCGGCCTCGGCGATTTGGAGCTGGAACGCTGTCGACTGGGACTGGGCGGAGAAAAAGGTATAGGAGATCGCCTTCTGAGACGCCTTGGATCTGACGAAGTCCAGCGCGGCCCGGCCGAGCCCGAGCTGCGGGCCGACCAGCACCAGCGCCAGCAGCGGTACGAACGCCGACCGGTAGAGCGCCTCCTCCGCGCCCCTCTCGGTCGGATAGGTGCCGCCGATCGCCGCCGGCACCGAGAGGATGCGGTGGTCGGGCACGAACACGTCTTCTGCGATCAGGCAGTTGCTCGCGGTGCCGCACATTCCGGCGACGAACCAGGTATCCTCGATCCGCATGTCGGCCGAGGGGATGAGCGCGAGGCCCTGGTCGATCGCCTCGCCGGCCTCATCGACGATCGGAATGCCGAGCGTCGCCCAATCCGCCATCCACGATCCCGAGTTCCAGAACCACTTGCCGCTGACCCTGAAGCCGCCCGGCACCTTGCGGGAGGTGGACGTGGGGGCCAACACGCCCGATACCTTGGCGTCCGGGTTGGCCCCGAACACCTCGTCCTGGGCGGCAACCGGGAACAGCCCAGTCAGCCAGGCGCACACGTTGAGAAGCGTGGTGACCCACGCGGTCGCGCCATCGGCCTCGGCGATCGCCGAAGACACATCGAGCATCATCTTCATGCTCGTTTCCGTGCCGCCGTAGCGACCCGGCACCATGATCTTGAGCAGGCCGGCGGCGTCGATCGCGTCCATCGCGACCTGCGCCACACGCCTGTCGCGCTCGCCTTGCGCCGCGTGCTCCCGGATCAGCGGCTGAAGGTCGCGCGCCTTGCGCACCAGCGCCTCGCTGGTGGTGTCCGTCGCGATGGC
>CAXTWJ010000057.1:0-11280 GCA_964247925.1 uncultured Sphingomonas sp. | reverse complement strand
TATGGTCCTTGTGCGGGCCGACGCCGCGCCCCTCGCGCATCTCCATCGCCATCGATCGCGACACGACGTCGCGCGAAGCCAGGTCCTTGGCGGACGGGGCGTAGCGTTCCATGAACCGCTCGCCCTCCGAGTTGGTGAGGTAACCGCCCTCGCCCCGCGCGCCCTCGGTGATCAGCACGCCCGCGCCGTAGATGCCGGTCGGATGGAACTGCACGAACTCCATGTCCTGCAACGGGAGGCCGGCGCGCAGCACCATCGCGTTGCCGTCGCCGGTGCAGGTGTGCGCCGAGGTCGCCGAGAAGTAGCAGCGGCCGTAGCCGCCCGTGGCCAGCACGACCTGGTGCGCGCGGAAGCGGTGGATCGAGCCGTCCTCCATGCACAAGGCGATCACGCCCCGACAGCGCCCCTCCTCCATGATCAGGTCGAGCGCGAAATATTCGACGTAGAAGTCGGCGTCGTACTTGAGCGACTGCTGGTACAGCGCATGGAGCATCGCGTGGCCGGTGCGGTCGGCGGCGGCCGCCGTGCGCTGCACCGGCGGCCCCTCGCCCATGTTCTGCATATGCCCGCCGAACGGGCGCTGATAGATGGTGCCATCGTCGTTGCGCGAGAAGGGCACGCCCGCGTGCTCCAGCTCATAGACCGCCTGGGGTGCCTCGCGGGTCAGATATTCGATCGCATCCTGGTCGCCGAGCCAGTCGGAACCCTTCACCGTGTCGTACATGTGCCACGACCAGTGGTCCGGCGAATTGTTGCCGAGCGATGCCGCGATGCCGCCCTGCGCCGCGACGGTGTGGCTGCGCGTCGGGAACACCTTGGTGATGCACGCGGTTTTCAGCCCCGCCTCCGCGATGCCCATCGTGGCGCGCAACCCCGAACCGCCGGCGCCGACGACGACGGCATCATAGGTGTGGTCGATGATCTTGTAGGCGCCAGAGGAAGAGGTGGTCATCAGCGCGGGGCTCCGGTGAAGGCGACCTTCAGGACCGAGAAGACCCCGATGGCGATCAGCCCCAAGGTGTAGGCGTTGAGGAGCACCATCAAGACAATGCGTGTTTCATTATGCTGATAATCCTCGATCACCACCTGCAGCCCGAGCCGGAAATGGTAAAAGACGTTCAGGATCAGCGCCGCCATCGGGATCGCCACCCAGGGCGATGCCAGCCAGGGGTGAACGGTGGAATAATCATAGGCGGACAGGCGCGCGAGCGAGAACAGCAGCCACGCCATCAGCGCGATGTTGGCGCCGGCGGTGAGCCGCTGCCGCCACCAGTGATGCGTGCCCTCCTTGGCCGCGCCCAGGCCGCGCACGCGACCGATGCTCGTCCCCGTGCCCATCACTTCACTCCGAATATATAGGCCCAGAACAGGGCGGTGAGCAGGACGGACGCGACCATCGTCGCCATCGCGCCCAGCTTGTTGCGCCGCAGCTCGTAACCGGCGCCCGTATCGAGCACGAGGTGGCGGATGCCCGTCATCATGTGCTGCAGCACCGCCCAGCTCAGCCCCACGGCGAGCAGATAGCCCAGCCACCGCCAGCCGTCGCCGGTGAACCAGGACAGGAAATAGGCGTAGCTCTCCTCGCCCGCGTCGAGCGCTGCCAGCCACCAGACCAGCAGCGGCGCGCCGACCAGCGCCATGCCGACGCCCAGCGCGCGGTGGATGATGGAGACCAGCATGTGCGGCCCCCAGCGCCAGATCTGCAGGTGCGGCGAGAGCGGGCGGGCCGGACGGCCGGCGGCGGACGTGGTGGAAGCCAAACGGAAAGGTCCTCGGGCAAGGATGATGCCGGACCTATTAGGCGCGCGTGCCCCGGATGCAAGCCGGCCGCACGCACGGGAGCAGGGCCTAACCGCCCGTTAACCATTGGAGCGTAGCCAGTTTCGCGGAACCCGATCCGTGCCTGGAGCCGCCGCCTTGCCTCAGCCTGCCCTGCCCGCCCCGGGCTCCGTCGCCGCCACCATCGACCTCGGCGCGCGGCTGCGCGTGTTCGACATCGACGCGACCGCGAGCCTGCGAACCTGGGGCGTGCTGAAACCCGACGTGCGCGAGGTTTCCGAGGCCTACTGGCGCCAGTGGCTCCATTGCTTCTCCGATAGCCGCATCTGGGCGGCGCATGAAACGGAGAAGATGATTGATCTGGGCTGCGATTTCCTGCGCCACCGGTTCTGCGACACGGGCGCGCGTGCCTGGGTCGAGTCGGCGGAGCGCTCGGTCGCGGCCGCCTATGCCGCCGACGTCTCCCCGATGGCGCTGCTGTCGATGATCAGCGCCAGCGATCGCGCGGCGCTCAACGTGCTGCATCGGCGCGTCGATCGCGCGGACGCCGACCTGCCCGCGATGACCGACACGCTGATGCGGCTGTCCGCGCTGGAAGGCGAGGTCACGACGACGATCTACGCCGCCTATCGCGAGCACGCCGCGCAGGCCGGGCGCGACCGACTGACCGTGGATTTCCGCGACGGCGTCGCGGCGATGGTGGAGACCGCGACCGCCGAAGGTCACGAGCTGCGTCTCCAGGCCACCGGCGCGTCCGGCTCCGCGCGGGGCGTGTTGGGCAAGGCGAGCGAGGTCGCGGCGGCGGCGGAGCAGTCGGCGGTGGCGATGCGGGAGGCGGCGCAGACCGCGGCCGGGCTGATCCGCGCGATCGAGGACGCGCGCACCGAGGTGGAGGCGGCCGCCGAGATCGCGACCCGCGCGTCCGCGCAGGCGGGCCAGGCGGTCGGCATGAGCGAGGCGCTCTCCGATCACGCCAAGTCGATCGAGAGCATCCTGGGCCTGATCCGCGACATCGCCGGCCAGACCAACCTGCTCGCCCTGAACGCGACCATCGAGGCCGCGCGCGCCGGTGACGCGGGCCGGGGCTTCGCGGTGGTCGCGCAGGAGGTGAAAAGCCTGGCGTCGCAGACCGCGCGCGCCACCGACGACATCGCCGCCAAGATCGCCGCCATCCAGTCCGCCACGCGCTCCACCGTAGATACCAACGCGTCGATCAAGGCCACCGTCGCCGAAGTGCAGGAGAGCGCCGAGCGCATCCGCTACGCGATGGAGGCGCAGGCCCAAACGGTGACCGCGATCACGGCGGCCGTGGACGAAACCGCGCTCGCCGCCGACTCCATGTCCGGCACCGTCGCCGCCATCCGCGAGGACACCGAAAACGTCGCCTCCGAGATCGATCGACTGGGACGAGGGTTCGACACGTTCGAGCAACGGCTGGTCGGCCTGAAGGGCAGCGCGGGCGAATTCGTGGCGCGGGTGGCGGCATGATCGCGCTGTCATTCACGCGGCCCGCAGCCGAACTGCTCGCCGACTATGACTGGGACGGGACGCTGCTTTCATCCTGCCGTCGCATCGGCGAGGTGCTGAGCCTGGACGACTTCCGCGACGTGTCCGCCCAATTCTGGAAGCAGTATATCGATATGGCCAAGGACCTGGTGTCCAGCAGCATGACGACGGCGGAGGTGAAGGCCGCGATCGAGGCGGGCGCGCACTTCGCCAGGGACGCCTACCTCCATGCGGACCGCAACGACTGGCGGGACACCATGGTCGCCAACACGGCGGCATTCAAGGCGGCGAACGCGCCGCTGACCGCGCTGCTGGCGTCGCAATCGCGCGCGCGCTGCCGGACCATGGCATTGCTGGAGAAACGCGTCGTTGACCGAGCCGAGCTGACCGCCCTGCTCGATGCCATCGTCAGGATCGGGCAGATCGAGGCCGATATCGTGGCGGCCTATCTGTCAACGGCGGAAGCCGAGGCGGCGCAGGCCGCGCGAACCGAACGCGCCGTCGCGTTCCGCCAGCACATCGTGCACGCGATCGACGATGCCGCCGCCTTCGGCAATGAGCTGCGTCTCCAGGCCACCGGCGCGTCCGGCTCCGCGCGGGGCGTGTTGGGCAAGGCGAGCGAGGTCGCGGCGGCGGCGGAGCAGTCGGCGGTGGCGATGCGGGAGGCGGCGCAGACCGCGGCCGGGCTGATCCGCGCGATCGAGGACGCGCGCACCGAGGTGGAGGCGGCCGCCGAGATCGCGACCCGCGCGTCCGCGCAGGCGGGCCAGGCGGTCGGCATGAGCGAGGCGCTCTCCGATCACGCCAAGTCGATCGAGAGCATCCTGGGCCTGATCCGCGACATCGCCGGCCAGACCAACCTGCTCGCCCTGAACGCGACCATCGAGGCCGCGCGCGCCGGTGACGCGGGCCGGGGCTTCGCGGTGGTCGCGCAGGAGGTGAAAAGCCTGGCGTCGCAGACCGCGCGCGCCACCGACGACATCGCCGCCAAGATCGCCGCCATCCAGTCCGCCACGCGCTCCACCGTAGATACCAACGCGTCGATCAAGGCCACCGTCGCCGAAGTGCAGGAGAGCGCCGAGCGCATCCGCTACGCGATGGAGGCGCAGGCCCAAACGGTGACCGCGATCACGGCGGCCGTGGACGAAACCGCGCTCGCCGCCGACTCCATGTCCGGCACCGTCGCCGCCATCCGCGAGGACACCGAAAATGTCGCCTCCGAGATCGATCGACTGGGACGCGGGTTCGGCGAGGTGGACGACCAGCTCGGTGGGCTGAAGAGCGCGGCGGAGGGGTTCCTGGCAAAGGTGGCCTGACGCGCCATGGACGGCTAAAAGCCGTCCGCATGAGTCACATCCTTCTCACCGGCTCCAGCCGCGGCATCGGCGCCGCGTGCGCGGCCGCTCTGGGCGAACGCGCCACCGTGATCGGGCACGGCACCCGCTCCGGCATCGCGGTCGATCTCGACCAGCCCGAAGCGGCGGCGCGGCTGTGGGCGGCGGCCCTCGGACAGGCGGGCGGCGCGATCGACGTGCTGGTCAACAATGCCGGGGTGTTCGAGGCCAACCCGCTCGAGGCGGACGACTGGACCGCGCGGTGGGAGCGCACGATGCGGATCAACCTGACCGCGTCGGCCGAGCTGTGCCGGCTGGCGGTGCTGCACTGGCAGGCGCGGGGGATAGGCGGGCGCATCGTCAACGTCGCCAGCCGCGCCGCCTATCGCGGCGACTCGCCCCAGCACTGGCATTATGCCGCGTCCAAGGCCGGCATGGTCGCGATGACCAAGACGATCGCGCGGGGCTATGCGCGCGAGCGCATCCTGGCGTTCGCGGTCTGCCCGGGATTTACCATGACCGGGATGGCCGACGACTATCTGGCGAGCCGCGGCGGCGACAAGCTGCTCGCCGACATTCCGCTGGGCCGCGTCGCCGATCCGGCGGAGGTGGCGGATGTCGTCCGGTTCTGCGCGTTCGACGCCCCGGCGTCGATGACGGGCGCGGTGCTGGACGTGAACGGCGCCAGCTATGTCCGGTAGCTGGAAGGTGACGCTGCCCTGCACCCGCGACGAGGCGGAGGCGATCGACGCGGGGGCGATCGACGTCGAGGCGGTGCTGATGACGACGGAGGTGGTCGAGGACGATCGCGAGTGCTGGCGGCTCGACGCCTATGTCGAGCGGGAACCCGACGCGCCGTTCATCGCGGCGCTGCGCGACCTGGCGCCGAGCGCGTGGGAGGCGGCGCCGATCGTCGAGCGGCTGAGCAACGAGGACTGGGTGACGCTGTCGCAGGCGGGGCTGGAACCCATCCGCGAGGGCCGCTTCGTCGTCCACACGAGCGCGCACCCGGTCGAGGCGCCACCGGGCGGTCGCGCCTTCCTGATCGAGGCGAGCCGGGCGTTCGGGACGGGGCACCACGCGACCACGGCGGGCTGCCTCGCCATGCTGGACGGGCTGACCGACCAGCGGTTCCGCAACGTGATCGACATCGGCACCGGCACCGGCCTGCTCGCCTTCGCCGCGCGCCACCTGTGGCCCGAGGCGCGCGTGACCGCGACCGACATCGACCCGGCCGCGATCGAGGTGACGCGCGCCAATGCGATGGTGAACGGGGTCGAGGAGGTCGCGCTGATTATCGCCGACGGCGCGCTGCACGATCGGGTCACCGCCGGCGCGCCCTACGACCTCCTGATCGCCAACGTGCTGGCCGGCCCGCTGGTGTCGATGGCGCCCGAGCTAGCCGCGATCGCCGCCCCGGGCGCCACGCTGGTGCTGGCGGGGCTGCTCGATCGGCAGGCGGACGAGGTGGTCGCGGCCTATCGGACGTGCGGCTGCGCGCTGGCGGCGGCGGATCGGCGCGGTGACTGGACGATCCTGCGCCTGACCGCGGGCGCGGAGCGCTTCGTGCCCACCACTCCGCCCGACCCCAAGGGCCGCGACGGCTGGGCGCTGGACCTCTAAGGCGCCGGCTTCACCCGCGAGTCGTTGCGCACCTCCGTCAGCGGCGCGGCGCCGCCGGGCCTGAGCGGCTCGATCACGCGCAGCAGGTAGCGACCCTTCGCGGCCGGGTCCGGGCTGATCGCGATAACGCCGCCCCCAACCCCGAACAGCCGTTCGGCGGGCTGGCTGCCCCGGCCGACGTCGCCGAACTGATAGCCCCACTGATTGACGACGGTGTCGCCGAGCAGAATCTGCGCCTTGACGTGCGCGATCTTGCCCAGGTCCTGGACGTAATAGCGCACCCGCAGCGGTCCGCCGAGGTCGAACGCGCCCGGCGCGATCTCGCCGCCGCCATGGGGATCGCGGTCGAGCATATAGGCGGCGGTGGTCATCAGGCTGTCATACCCGCCGAAGCCCACCCCCTCGTCGAACAGGCAAACCGCGCCGATCCGGGGCTTGCCCTCCTTGCGCGTCGTCGCACACCAGACCAGCTCGACCGGGCCGGCCTCGTCCGCCCATTTCCGGCCGTGCCAGATCGGCTGGTCGGGCGTCTGCGCGGTGTTGTCGCGGTCGCGCATTCGCATCGGCACGCCATAAGCCGGGCTGCCCGCCGGCGCGACGATGTCGCCGCCACGCTGGATCGGCGTGACCACCCGGCCCGGATAGCCATGGACCAGCTCGCCTGCCAGAAAGGGTTCGTCCTTGCCGAAGGACGACCTGAGCGTCGGGGCGCCGCGAAAGGTGAAGGGCTCGCGACCGGGCACGATTTCCGTCGGCCTGGGGCCGGGCGTCAGCACGGTTTTGGCGACCACGGGCGTGGCCACGACCAGCAGCCCGGCGAGCAGCGCCCTCACGCCGCCCTGCCCCGCGCATGATCCTGCGTGCCGCGCGTGATCACGTCGTCGCCGGGGAGGATCGCCGCCACGGGCACATCGGCCTGCGCCCTCAGCTCGTCGTACAGCGGCGCGAAGTCGGTCTCCACCGTCACGCGCAGCAGCTCGTCGAAGCTGGGGATCACGAAATAGTTCTGCTGGAAATCGTCGATCCGGTATTCCGTCCGCATCACGCGCGCGAGATCGAAGCCGATCCGGTTGGGCGACGGATCGTCCAGCGCGAAACGCGACTCGCCAAAGCTCGACACGATGCCCGCGCCGAAGAGGCGCAGCCCCTCCGCCTCGCGGATCAGCCCGAACTCGACCGTATACCAGTAGAGCCGGCCGAGATACCGGAGCGCGTCGTGCTCCATCGCGCGCAGGCCGCCCTTGCCGTACGCCTCCAAGTAATCCGCAAATATCGGGTCGGCGAGCATCGGCACGTGCCCGAACACGTCGTGGAAGACGTCGGGCTCCTGCAGGTAGTCGAGCTGGTCGGGCCGGCGGATGAAGTTGCCCGCGACGAAGCGCCGGTTCGCCATATGATCGAAGAACACCTCGTCCGGCACCAGCCCGGGGACGGCGACGACCGACCAGCCGGTCAGCCTGCCGAGCCGGTCGGACAGTTCCTCGAAGTTCGGGATGCCGGCATCGGACAGCTTGAGTGCGTCCAGCCCGCGCAGGTACGCGCCCGACGCGCGGCCGGGAAGCAGCTTCGCCTGGCGCCGATACAGCGTGTCCCAGGTCGCGTGCTCCGCCGGCGTGTAGGCCTCCCACCCCTGCGGAATGGTCCAGTCGGCGGCGGCGCCCGGCGGCGGGGCGTCCAGAACGTGCGTTTCCTGAGCCATGACTTTCCCCTAGCATGACGTGGTGCACCGCCCCAACACCCGCCGTCCCAAGCTGGTTGCGCGCTGGCTGGGCCATGCCGTCGCGGGCCTGGCGCTGCTCGCGCTGGCTTATGTCGCCGCCGGGCTGGTCGGCGGGTCGCTGCCCGTCAACGCCGGCTGGCGGCTGCCGGAGCGGGGCGTGACGATCTGGGTGGAGGACAACGGCATCCATACCGGGCTGGTAATGCCCAAGATCGCGGCGGGCATCGACTGGCGGCCGTTCGCGCCCCCCGGTGACCTGCGCGACGCACGCCATGCCCGGTTCGACCACGTCGCGATCGGCTGGGGCGAGCACGGCTTCTATCTCGGCACGCCGACCTGGGCCGATGTGCGGCCCGGCACCATCCTGGGCGCGGCGCTGGGCAGCGACGCCACGCTGCTCCACGTCGAGCACGTCCCGGCGCCGCGCGATGGGCCGGACGAGCGGCGGATCGTGCTGCGCCCCGACGAGTATCACCGCCTCGCCGCGTTCGTCGTCGCGGCGCGCGCGCGTGGCGGCGAACGCTGGCCCGGCTACGGCCCGAACGACGTGTTCTATGAGGCGCGCGGTCGCTATTCGGCGCTGCACACCTGCAACAGCTGGACAGGCGAGGCGCTTCGCGCGGCGGGCGCCCGCGTCGGGCGCTGGACGCCATTCCCGGCGACGGTGATGGGGTGGTTCTGAATCAGAAGCGTTCCGACGCTGACGAATGGCCGTTCCGATGTTGCCGAAGTGGGCACGAAGGCCGCTCACTCGCCTGCTTGATCGGCCCAAAGGTAAGCAAAGGTAACGCCAAGACGCATATTCGCGGTAAGCAGATGCTTCAACGCGAACGCCTTGGCCGTTCAGGTGAGGGGTGGGGCGGACAGGTCAAAGAGCGTGGCTGGTGGCCGAGCGTGGCCTTGGCAGATCGGCGCGTCGTAGGACAGCGTCGAATGCCGGCTTTCGCCCGTTTGCAGACTCTCGACACTCGGATACTCTGCCTACCAAGGGAGAAGTGGTGTGCCGAAGAAGCCTCGCCTATGGCCCTCGATGGCGATCGCGATAGCAACGCTCACATGTAGCTGCGGTCGGGTGAGCGCGCCGGAAGTGTCGGACACAGCGCCATTCTCCTACTATGGCGAGACGTTGCACTTCCGAACGGCACCGTAGATGCACGTATTGACCAAGGCGGCTCGCCCGGCACGTACGCACGGGTCCTTCCCGATGCTCCTGCGACCGGAGATCTACAAGCACGGTGTAGAATAGAATCGGGGCGCATCAGCACCGGCAAAGACCAATATGGCAGCTACTGGATCGGCTTCCGATCATTCCCTCATGGGGCCCCGCGCATCGCTATTGGCGACGGGTACATAATGTATTGTTCATTACCTCAAATGCAGACGCCGGATTACAACTGCGCAGCTCTATTGCGCAGTCTGCCGCTCGCTGCCCTGTCATTCAGGCAAAAACCGTCCTCGGCTGAGGCGGCACGCAAACTGGTGAGGGACGCTGAAGCTTTACTGACGAAAGCGAAAAGGGCAGTTTACCGGTAGCGGATTGGTTGCGTAACCACCAAAACTGGTCGTTGCCCATTTGAAAGCAGGGACTCACCGCCCCTGCCCCGCCCGGAAGCCGGTGTACTGCTGGCATTCCGGCTCGTCCTCATGCCCCCGGCACCGCTTCGCCCAGTCCCGCCGCTCGCGCCCCTCGCGCTCCTCGGCTTTCCGCATCTTACGGCCATAGTTGCGGTCGGCCTCCGACTGGCTGGTCGTGGTCCAGTCCACCGCCTTGCCAGCGACCTGGAACGGCGCCTTGACGATCGTCGTCGCGGTGCTGACGCAGGCGGCCAGCGGCAGCAGGGCGCCGACGGCGAGCGCGGCCCGGTGCAGGCGCCTGCGCGCGCGGCGACCGCGTCGGCGGTGAAGTCGGTGAAGAAGCCGTCGATCCCCTGCGCCAGCGCCGCCCGCATCTCTGCGCGAACGCCGTCATGACCGGGCCGGCCGCGGAACCGATCGGGCAGGAACTGGTCTTCGGCGCGATAGGTCCAGGGGTGGACGCGCAGGCCCGCCGCGTGCGCGTCGGCGACCAGCGCCGACGGCTGCTCGCCTTGCCACAGCTGCGCCTTGTTCGGCCCGATGCCGTATGCGTAGCGCGCGATCGCGCGCAGGCCGGCGGGCGTCAGCATCGCGGCATAGCTGGGCGCCGCACCGTCGGCCGGGCCGCCCGTCGCGTCGAGCAGCTGGATCAGGCGCAGCTTCGTCAGGCGATGCAGCCGCTGAAGATTCGCGACCTCGAACGACTGGATGAACACGGGCGCGGTCGCCGTGTCCCACCCCGCCGCGCGCAGCTGATCGACCAGCAGCCGATCGGTGGGATGACCGATTGACGCGAAATAGGCCGGGTGCTTGGTTTCGGGATAGATGCCGATGACGCGCCCCAACTCGCGCGAGCGACGCTTGGCCAGATCGATGATCTCGCCCAGCGTCGGGATCGCGAACTGCCCGTCATAGCGCGCGTTGCCGGGCCGAAGCTCCGGCAGCCGCTCGCGCGCGCGCAGCGTGCGGAGCTCGGCGAGCGTGAAGTCCTCGACGAACCAGCCCGTCTCCTGCTGCCCGTCGATGGTCTTTGTCGTGCGCCGCCCGGCGAACTCGGGGTGCGCGGCGACGTCGGTGGTGCCGCCGATCTCGTTCTCGTGCCGCGCGACCAGTACGTCGTCCTTGGTCGGCACCAGATCGGGCTCGATGAAGTCGGCCCCCTGCTCGATCGCCAGCTCGTACGCGGCCAGCGTATGTTCGGGCCGCAGCCCGCTGGCGCCGCGATGCGCGATTATGATCGGCGTTGGGGAATGCGGCGTCACCCGCTCCCCATGCGCCGTCGGCACGCTCGATGCCAGCAGCAGGGCGAGGAGCACCGCGCTACTCCAGGTCGTTCTCGCTGACGATGATCAGCGGCTGGTCGCGATCGCGGGCGAGCGCCGACAGCGCGGCGTCGGTGATCGGGTCCTGGAACCGGCGGAACAAGTCCAGCGCGTCACCATCGGGCGCGTCCCCGCTCAGCGCCTCCAGCAGGTCGTAGGCGACGGCGAATTGGTATTCGTCGCCATCGACCTCGCCGTCGAACTCAATCTGCTGCTCGTCGATGTTGTCGAGCAGGCTGGAGTCGTCGATGTCGAGCCGGTCGGCCATGGGTCGTTTCCTCTGAACTGGTGGCCCGCTCAATGGTCGAGGGCGCGCCCGTGTTCCCCCCCACGAAAAACCCCGCCGGGCACGAAGGCCGGCGGGGTATGGTGGGCGTGGCAAGGATTGAACTTGCGACCCCTGCGATGTCAACACAGTGCT
>CAXTWJ010000056.1:0-11363 GCA_964247925.1 uncultured Sphingomonas sp. | reverse complement strand
CCCGGCTGCTTGCTCATCTCGTTGACCGTAGCTTCGGAAAGCACCTCCATCAGTTCCTCTGCCCTGTCCGGATCGACGGTGAAGGTGTTGATTAGAACGTAGTAGCCGTCCTTCGGATCAAGCGTGACCATGTACATCTCCTTGCAAATCGTAATGCTGTGTTTGGGACCACAAACGCCAGGCTCTCAACGAGCCTATGGCGAACGCGGGCGGGGCGATGGCGCTTACGGGTTGACCACGCTCATCCAGACGGGCTCATCGCGCGACTGCAATTGCGCCACGGCCTGATCGACCTCCGCGAGCGGTCGCCGGTGGGTGACCAGATTGTCGATCGATAGGCGTCCTTCGTTCAGGAGACGCAGCGCTTCGATCGCGTCGAGACGCGAGTGGTTGCGTGTGCCCACGATGCGCCAGCAGCGCGCAACCAGCGCGCGCATCGGTGCGCTGAACGGCTCGGCTGCGCCGCCCATGTTGACCAGCGTACCACCCGTCGCGAGCCCGCCCGTGACGGCCTGCCACATGTCGCCGCCCGAGGGCAAATAGTCGATGATCGCATCGAGCCCGCCTGGCGCGACCTCGCGCATGCGGTCGGCCAGCCCGCCCTTCGCCGCCCAGTGGTGCTCGAGCATCTCGGTGGCGACGATGTCGGCGGGTATGTCGGTGAGCGCCGCCACCTCGCGCAGCCGCTGCGCGTTGCGGCCGACGAGCACGAGCCGCTCGACTCCGAAGAACGCCGCGAGTTTGACAGTCGCCACCGCCATCGAGCCCGTTGCGCCGAGGATGCCCAGCGCGCCGGCCGGGGGGAGGTCCGCGACCCGCAGGTTGCGCAGCGCATTGCCGAGATAATGAAGCTTTGCGCCGGCGTCGAAACTGACGGGGTCCGCGAGGCGGTCGACCTGCCGTGCCGGTGCTAGGGCATAGTCGGCGATAAAGCCGTTGTGATAGCGCTCGTATTCGTTCACCGGCGTGCCGAACGTGACGAAGCCCATCATCGCCCCCTGCGCGCACATGTAATCGCGGTTGGTAAGGCAATAGCGGCATCGGCGGCAGGTCAGCGTCGGATGGACGCGGACGCGCTCGCCCGGCTTCACCGACCTGACGTCGGCACCGACCGCCTCGACGACACCGGCGCCCTCGTGCCCAAGCGTCATCGGCAGCGGCCGGAGCATGCCGATGCCCAGCAGAGTGAAAGTTCCCGCCGTGAGCCCGGCGGACATGACCCGCACCAGCACGTCGTCGGCGCCGATCTCCGGGACCTCCATTTCGACGAGGCGAGGTGTGGCCTCGCCGGCGACCCCCCTGAAAGCGCGCATCGTTGGCAAGCTCTGTCTCC
The DNA here is from genome assembly GCA_964247925.1 of uncultured Sphingomonas sp. Classification (GTDB taxonomy): domain Bacteria; phylum Pseudomonadota; class Alphaproteobacteria; order Sphingomonadales; family Sphingomonadaceae; genus Sphingomonas. The sequence continues at coordinate 10,030 of CAXTWJ010000056.1, read as the reverse complement.
AATCACAAAGGTTTTGCGGGTCCGGACTCTGCGCCGTCGGGCGACGCAAACTCCCGGACCCAAAGATCCCAGGCACGATCGACCTGCCCCTTGGTCGAAGCCTCGCAGGCCGCCGCTTCGGCCGCCGACAGGTAACGGGGCTCGCCGAGCCGGAGCGCGTCGAGTTGAAGCCGGCAGTTCAGCATGGTGTAGACGGCGCGGAACACGACCTCGGGCACCGCCGCTCCCACTGCCGTGAAGCCGTGACCCCGCATCAGGACGACCGCGCGGTCGCCGAGATGCCGTGCTAGCGCCCGGCCGAGGCCGGCCGTGCGGATCAGCAGGTCGGTGCCGTTGCCGGCATGCCCGGCGACGTCGAACGCGCCGCCCGTGCCGTGCAGGAACCCGCATGTATGCGCGATCGGCCGAACCGCCGCGTCCACGGCGGTGAAGGGTATGACTGCCGGTGCATGACTATGGGCGATCGCGCCGACATCGGACCGCACCCGGTAGATCTCGGCATGAATGAAGCGTTCGAGAAAGACGCGGGTACCCGGCGCGTCGACCGCCGCGCCTTCGAGGTCGTGCTCCAGGACGTCGTCCGGACCGACCATGCCCGGCGCCATCGAGCGCGACATCCAGAACCGATCGGGTCGCGCCGGGCATCGCCGGCTGACGTGGCCGAAGGCGTCGACCACACCCGTACCGAACAGGATCCGGCTCGCCTGCACGACTTCGAGGCGCGGATCGTCGCTCACCCGGCCTGCCGGGCGAGTTCGTCGAGCAGAGCAGACGTAGCGCCGTTCGCCCGGCGGGCGGCCACCGCGTCGAACCCAGCCCCGCCATTGCGGGCGAACGCGTGGCCGGCACCGGCGTAGATGACGACCTCGGCGCGATCGCCGAGCGGCGTCAGCGCCGTCCTGATCGCGGTCTGCGCATCGGGAGGGCACAGATGGTCGTCGCCGGCGACGTGCAGCAGCAGCCGGCCTTGCAGCCCGGACGCCTCGCTGAGCAGCGTGTGGATATAGGTGCCGTAGTAAGCGACGCCGGCGTCCACAACGCCGCGGACCGCCAGCAGATAGGCGACGCCGCCGCCGTAGCAGTAACCGATTGCGGCCGACCGGGAGAGCCCGTCCGCCTGCTGCCTCGCGACCTGCAGCGCAGCCTCAGCGTCGCGAACCGACTGGTCGCGATCGAGCGCCTTCATCAGCTCCATCGCGCGCGCCCGGCCGCCCTCGGTGCCCGGATCGAGGTCGACGCCCGACGCCTGTCGCCAGTAGAGATCGGGGGCGATCGCGGTGAAGCCTGCGTCGGCCCACTCATCGCAGATCGCCCGCATGTCCTCGTTGACGCCGAAGATCTCCTGCAGGACAATCACGGCCACACCGTTCGACCGCCCGGACCGCGAGAGATAAGCGGTGAATTCGCCCTCCTCGTGCCGGACGGCAACGGTCGATCCCTTGCTCACTGGACCTTCTCCAACATCGGCAGGGGGTTGTTCGCCAACCAGCCTCGTACGTCCGGGTCGGCGATCCGGTCGGCGTCGCGCACCGGCGGAACCGGCTGCAGGGTCAGGACCGAGATGTGCTTGGACCGTCCATGAGCGACGCTGGTGAAGGCGCAGCCACGCGGGATGCAGGTGAACTCGCCCGCTTCGAGGGTCACGACACCGCGCTGCGACACGATCGTGCGAGAGCCCTCGACCTGATACTGGATCTCGTCGGCGTGGATGCGCCGCTCGTAACTTCTGCCGACGACGGGTTCGAGCAGCGAATGGCCGATCCACACGCTCGGCGCGCGATAAAGCCACTCCGTCTCCCCCGCCGATCCGGCGGGCTCCAGGATCTCCAGCGGATCCTCGCAATGCGCCGCAGCCCCCAGCAGGAGGTCTTCATCGGCCATGCAATAAGCGAGGTCGCAATGAGGCCCGCCGAGACAGTTGGTCAGGGTCTCGACCATCGGCTTGGAGACCCAGCCCTCGAAGGGAGGGATGAGGTGCTGGGCATACGCGACGGGCGTTATCCCGGTCTCGGCCGGCCCATGGACGTAGAAGATCAGGTGGATGTCGCGCCTGCCGTAATTGTCATGGGCGACCCCGATCGGGATGCGTGCGAACTGGCCGACGCCGAACCGGACCGTGCCGCATTCGGTCATCAAGAACCGCTCGCCGGCGATTTGATACCCGATCTCATCCACGTCGGCGTTACGATGATAGAAGGGCTGTCGCCCGTCTGCGGCCATCGTCTGCCATTCCAGCCGCAACGTCGGCCCTTCGAACACGCCGCGCGGCGGCGCGTAGGTGACCGGCTCGTACTCCGTCGGGAAACGGTAGACCGCGAGCGGCGGCAGATCGGCCGTCAGGAATCGCATGACGTTGGGGCCCGGCATCTCGAAGAGCCGCGCCTCGTCGCGCCTGACCACCCGCGTCGGTTGGCTTAACGGCAGCCCGCTAATCGTTTCGATTACCTCTTGCAAAAGATCCTCCTGCGCGGGCTCGCCGCACGGCAATGTTCTATTTGGGGGGTCACCAGATGAAGCGCGCCGTCACTCCGTAGGTTCGCGGCTCGTTCAGGTTGACGAGTTGGGTCGAGGCGGACGTAAACGGCGCCGCGATCAGATTGGCGTACGGGAACGATTGTGAGTTGTAGATCACGGTCCGGTTCGTGAGGTTCTTGCCCCACAGCAGCAACGAGAGGTTCTTCATCAACTGCTGATTATAGCTGGCGTTGAGGATTGTGTTCGCCTTGCGGAAGTCGGTTGCCCTGCTTTGGAAGATGGTGAGGTAGGTATCGCTCTGGTGTTGGACGTCGAAGCGCAGGGTGCCCTCTCGGCCGCCGACGAACTCGAACCGCTTCTCGATCCCCCCGTTGAGCGTGATCGTCGGCGCGTAGGCGAGGCGCCGTCCCTTCAGATCGACGGTCGGCCTGCCGACGATATTGGGGTCGACCGTAACGAAGCCGCCGTTCCGCGTGTGCAGATAGGTCACATTGCCATCGAGCGAGAAGCCCGCGGGCAGCCGCCACACGCCTTCCGCCTCGAGGCCGTAGATCGTGGCTTTGGGTACGTTCTCGATGATGGCGACGTTACCGACGACACGCTGCACCTGTACGTTTGTGTAGTCGTAATAGAACCCGCCGACGCTGACGCGGAGCGTGCGATCCAAGAGGGCTCCCTTCAAACCCGCCTCGTAGGCCCACAGCCTTTCGGGCAAGGCATATTGAGAGTTGCCGGCGATCCACTCGCCGCTTTTGAAGCCGCGGCTGATGCTGGCATAGACGTTCACGTCGTCGGTAAGGTCGTACCTCGCGGTGACCTTTGGCGTGAGCGCATGCGACTTCCGGGAGTCGTCAACGGTATCGTACCCGGTCCGCGGGAAAGCAGCGAAGTCGGGGAACAGCGAGACCTGGAAACCTCGGTTGCCCTTCGTTTCGACGCTGTAGCGCAGGCCACCTCCGAGATGGAGGCGGCGGGTGACGTCCCAATCTACGTTGGCAAACACCGCTTTCGCATCGGTCGTGCCGCGGCCGACCTGATGAATGACCCCGAATGGTGGCGGCAGGATGGCCGGAATCCGTAGTTGGGGAACTCCCACGGAAAGATAGCTGCCGATGAGGAAGTCAGAATCGATCCGTTCGTGAAAGTAATAGCCACCGAGAAGTACGTACACGGGGCCGAAACGGTAGCTGAGCTGCAACTCCTCGCTGAACTGGCGGGATTTGACCCGGTCGCTAAACGGGTCGGCGATCGACAGCGGGGTGCCGTCGGCATCGGTCGTATAACGGCTTTTGACCCATCGGGACGCGGTGATCGACTTTACGGCCAGTCCGGCCCCGAAGTCGTAGTCGATAGTGCCGGAAACACCCTTGTTGTCGGCATAACGGGTGTTCGGCCGCGCATAGTTGGTGTCACGTATGTCGCTCGCGGGCACGCCGCCGAGTAGGATGGGGAGGGTTGTGACGCCCGGAGCAGGTCTGCGGACGACGCCCCCGAAGTGGAACCCGCCAAAGCTGTCGTTTGCGTGGTACAGGTCGCCGCGCAAGGTCAGCTTGAGATTGTCCGTGAGCCTCGCAGTGAGGGTGGCTTTTCCGCCATATTCGTCGAGATCGTCGACAGGATCGTTAGTGGAGATGTTGGTGCCAAAGCCGTCGTGGCGGTGGTAGAACCCGCCGATGCGACCCAATACGTCGTCGCCGGCGAGCGGTCCGCCAATCGCCGCCTCCAGGTTCACGCGATTGTAGTTGCCGTAGGTAGCCGAGGCATAGCCTCCGAACGTGCTGGTCGGATCGTTGGAGACGATGTTGATCGCGCCACCCGAAGCGTTGCGACCATAAAGCGTACCTTGCGGTCCGCGAAGCACCTCCACCCGGTTCACGTCGAAGAACGCGCCCTGACCCTCGGATGGACGGCTGAGATAGACGCCGTCCAAGTGCAGAGCGACCGAGTTCTCCGCGAACGGAGAGAAAATCTGGTGGCCGATGCCGCGGATCGTGACTTGCACGTCCGAATTGGCGTTGGAGATCTGCAGGCCGGGAACGGTGGCGTTGATGTCGAGCAGCTGAACGAGCGCCTTGCGCGCAATCAGGTCGGAGCCGAGGGCGGAAATCGCGGCTGGGATCTGCGACAAGTTCTGCGCGCGCTTGGTTGCGGTGACGACGATGTCGCCCATCGTGGCCGCGCTCTCCTGGGCCGAAACGGTCGGGTCCGCCGGCGACTGCTGCGTGGCCGTTCCCGGTGCCGAGGCGGCTGATGCACCAGGCGTCTGGCTCGCTTGCGTGGGTGACATTGCGGTCGCGCTATCCGCCGCGGAAGCCTGCGCGCTCGCCGAAGAGGCCGCGATCAGCGCAACGACGCCACCTGACACGCCCTCCAGCCACCGCGCGTTCGACACCTTTCTATCACCCATCTCTCTCTCCCATCCATCTGGGTCTTCGCCTCGCCACCTCCCGAGGATCGGGTGTGCGGGCGCGCCCTAGTGTCAGGGCCCTTATATTCTTGGCGCGAGCCTTGGCAAGGAGAAACTGATTGCGGCGTCGAACCTTCTCCGTGCGGCAGCTCTGCTGAGGGGCGCGTTCGTCGGGCTTACCCGCACCTTCGATGGCCCCTCCTCCAGTGCGCTATCTATGACCGTGCTTCCCGGGTGATCGGCGGACGATCGGCAATAAGGAGGTGGCGGGTCGCGCCGTATCCGTCGCTCGACGTCCACTGGGCGGCGCCGGCTGTTCCTTGACCCGAGGTGATTAGATTGGACCATTGTCGCCCGCCCCGTGATGGACCTGTCGGCTGTTGATCGCGATGTGAGGCGGACGCGCCCGCTGGCTCAGGTAAGACAGTTTCAGTCAAGCGTTCAGTTTGCGAGGATCGAGAGGTGGCGCGACCCTTGCCGGCCGTGTCAGCGCTGAAGCTTTTCGAAATCCTTCAACACCCTCATCGCCGTCGCAATTTGGCGCATGTCTCTCTCGGTGATCTCTCGTTTAGGTCCTCGCAGGAGGATCCCCCAATTCGATTCGCGACCGCTCGTGAACTCGAGGGCGCTCAAAAGCGCGCGAATCGGAGCCACTTCGGCGTGCGCCAGGTAGGACACGTCGACACGATATGGCAGGAAGGTCATCGCCTGCTCGGCCTGGTAGGGTGCTTCAGACGTGACCTGTCCGATCGTCGTGAACGCCTGCAACTGTTCGCCTCTCCCCATGCCTTCGCGCGGGGTATAGTAGACGATCCAGTCTCCCTTCTTCAGCGATTTCACGGCAATGTGCTTACCGTGCCCGAGTTGTGCGAAGCCGCCATCGCGGGCCGCGCGGGCGTGGTCGGCCGAAGCGACCCCGATCCAATATGAAATTGCAACCTCCTTGGCGCTGTATGCGACCGTGATGAAAGCGGGTGGAGCGTTTGATATGCGGGTTCCAAACTGCTCTGCACGACGTCAATCGGGAGACCTTAACCACCCCAGAGCCGCGGCTTCATTCTCGAAGTATTCGTATCGAGCCGGACCCTGGACTCGCCGCAACTGCATGGCCAGTAGGGCCGACGAGACGATGAAGGCGACGCGGTCACCTTCTCGATGAAGGTTTTTCACCCGCTCGTAGATGTGGCCGGTCGACTCCTTGCTTTGAGCTCCGGCATTCGTAAGATCCACAAGCATTCGGCCGATCCGATATTGCGCACGCATTGTTCGCAAGGCCTTCTCGACGTCTTCGAAGTGCTGCTCTATCTCACTCTTGGACCAGAAGTGCGCAGATTTAACGACTAAGACGTCCTTTCCAGCTGTTAGCTCGAATGTGCGACTTTGCTTGGCAATCATGGAGGCGGTCCGTCCGGTTCTTATCGATCAACGCATGATCGATCGGACTTCGGCCGGCACCGGTCAAGGATCACCTCGTCAATCTTCTCCGGTTGGCCCCGCGACGGATCGGCTCAGTCGGCCGCGGGCAAAATCTTAACCTCTTGGTAATAGTGCTTGGCACCTTCGTGGAGTGGAAGACTCGGCCTGGCCATTTTCGACGGTTCGAGAGGATAGGTAAGGGGGCTTCGATCGGCGGGCACATGCAGGTACTGGCGCTCGATGACCTGCCGAGTTTCGACGAGCGCCCAGGTCAACAGGTAAGCCACGTCGTCGGGCATGTCGTCGCGGACAACGATCACGAAGTCCGAGAAGTCGAGCGCGGGCAGTGCGTCAGGTTGGTTGGGAAGGAACCCGGGTGCGAGTTCTGCCGGCAACCACCCGTGCTCGGCCTGTAGCCGTGCCAATGCTTCAGGCTCGGCGGCGAGCGGGACCCCGTTCCGGACCCGCATTGCCTCGTTCCACCATGGGGTCATGATCGCCTCCTGCAGCGCGGCGTCGGCCGCGCCGTCGCGGAAGCGGAACAGCGAGAGATCGGGACGCGCCGAATCGATGTAGCCGCCGCCCCAGCTTTGCAGCGTGGCTTCATCAATTCCGTGCGCCTCCATGAAGCGGCGGGCGGTGTAGCCGATCAGGTTAAAGCCGTCGTCGACCGAGGTAGCGATGCGGAGGGGGGCCTTCTTGCGGCGAAGCTCCTCGAACGTGCCGATCCCCAGCTCGCCCGCAAGCGCCAGGACCATCCTGTCGCGTTGCGGCAGCACGCCAAGCGAGCGCAGATTCGGCATCGCGCGGCCGGCAAAGATGCCAACACCCGTCAGCGCAGCCGGAAGCGATTGGGCGGGAGTCAGGATCGCCAGATCGACCGTGCCGTCGTCCACGGCGTGCAGCGCGTCTATGCCGCCCTCGACCGTATTCCAGATGCCTACCCGCGACCTGGCTCCCGCACGATCGCAGAATTCCTGACATAACCACGAGCAAATGCGGTGGAGGTTGGCCTGTCCCCAATCGCCGATGAACTGCAGCGTCAGCGACCGATCGATGCGTGGCTGCCCCGGAATCCAGTCTTTCAGACCTTGAGGCACGGTAACGATGTTCATGGACCCTCCGGGAAAACTCTTGCCTAGATGCAGGAGCATACATATAAGGACCCTGATAAACAAGCGACGCCGAGCGCGGTGTGAGGAGAGTCTGAGACATGTCGCCGGTGCGGATTTCGCGTAATGAGCGCATGCGGGGAAGCGGCTTTCGGCCCGTTGGCTCCGCGGGGCGGCGGGACCTCGCCGCATGAGATTTGTTCGTTTCGAATGGGAGGGCGCGCGCATCGGAGCCGTCAGGGGCGGCAAAGTCGTCGATCTCGTCCGGGCGGGAAGCCGTTGGCCGACGATACAGGCGATCGCGGCGGCGGGAGAGGAAGCGCTTGCGGAGCTGCGACTGCTGGTCGACGCTGCGGCCCCGGTGGCGAAGCTGTCCGATGTGCGTCTGCTGGCACCGATCGAGCGGCCGGGCAAATATCTCGCAATCGGCATGAACTATGCCAAACATATCGAAGAGGCGGACAAGCTCGGCGTCGCGCGTGCCAGGCACCAGACATGGTTCAACAAGCAGACCACCTGCGTCAGCGGTCCTTACGACCCGATCGAGCCGGGAGTTACGGACAAGCTGGATTATGAGGTGGAGTTGGTCGCCGTCATCGGCGCGCGCGCCAAAAGCGTGAACGCCACCGAAGCCCCAGCCCACGTCTTCGGCTACACGATCGGCAACGACGTTAGCGCGCGCGACTGGCAGTTCCATACGCCGACCTTCACCATGGGCAAGTCGTTCGACACGCACGGGCCGATCGGACCTTGGATCGTGACCGCCGACGAGATCGCTGACCCGCATGCCCTCGACCTCAGGGCGTGGGTGAATGGCGAACTGCGCCAGGCGAGCAACACGCGCGAGATGATCGCGAACCTGTGGGCGCAGATCGCCTACCTCTCCACCGCCTTCACGCTGGAGCCGGGCGACCTGATCGCGACGGGAACCCCCGAAGGTGTGGGCGTCGGCATGGAGCCGCCGGTGTTTCTCAAGCCGGGCGATGTCGTGCGCTGCGAGGTCGAGGGCATCGGCGCGATCGAGAACATGGTGGCGGGCTAGGAGCAGGGCGATGACGGTGTCGAATGCTTTGTCGGTGACGCTGGAGGTGCCGGAGATCGCGCCCGGCGTACAGTTCTACACCGATGCGGGGCTGGTCGCCTCGGTCGAGGGCGACGTCGCCCGCCTGCGCTGCGAGGGGCAGGACCGCGACACGATCGTGCTGCTGGGCGGCCATCCGCGCAAGCGGCTGCACCACATCTCGCTGAGGGCCGACGAGCTCGACGCCATCGCCGGCCGGGTCGCCGCGGCGGGAGGCCGGGTGGTCGCCGCGCCCGCGGGGTTCGAGGACGACGGCCTGTGGGTCGAAGACTCGAACGGCATGCTGATCCATCTGGTCGAGCGCGCCGCCGACCCCGAGCTGATCGCGGCCGAGACGCCGTTTGCGATCAATGCGCCCGGTCGGGTGGTCAGAACGCGTCGCTCGGCGATGCTGCCGCACGCCAGCTACCCGGCGGCGAAGCCGCTCCGGCTCGGGCATATCCTGGTGTTCTCGCCCGATGTGATGGGGAGCGTCGCATTCGTCACGGAGGCGCTGGGCATGGGGCTTGCCGACCGCGCGCAGGACGTCATAGCCTTCACCTGCGCCAAGAAGAACTCGGACCACCACGTCGTCGCGTTCGCAAAGTCGCCGGGCGTCGGGTTCCACCACGCCAGCCTGCAGGTCCACGATCCGGACGAGGTCGGCCGCGGCGGCCGCGCGCTGCTCGCCAAGTCGCGCCGCGGCGACTGGGGCTTCGGGCGGCACACGATCGGGTCGAACTTCTTTCACTACATTCAGGATCCGTGGGGCAGCTGGTTCGAATACTTTTCCGACATGGACCATATCGACGACTATGACCTGTGGACGCCGACCAACTACGGCATGGAGGACAGCCTCGCCTCTTGGGGGCCCGAGGTGCCGCAAGACTTCGTCCACAATTACGAAGTTGACGAACAGCCATTTGCGGCCCTGCAAGAGGCAGCGCTGGCGTGATCGACGCGCTCGCCTTCCGCAGGACGATGGCGGGCGTTCCCGCGCCGGTGACGATCGTGACCACGCGGAGTGGCGACGGCCCACACGGCGCGACGGTCTCTTCCTTTGCATCGCTCTCGCTCGATCCCCCGCTGGTCTCGATCGCGCTCATCGAGGGTTCGGTCCTGCTCGGCCACATCCGTCGATCCGGGCGCTTCGCCGTCAACCTACTGAACCACCGGCAGGAGGAGCTGGCGCTTTCCTTTGCCGCGCGGGGCGGGGACCGCTTCGCTGCCGCCAGCTGGGTGTGGAACGCCGGCCTGCCGCATATCGTCGGGGCGGCCTCGTTCCTCGCCTGCGATGTCCATCAAGAGGTGCCCGGCGGCGATCACGCCCTGCTGTTCGGGCTCGTCGGTGACGCGGTTTCGTCCGACGCTCCGCCGTTAGTCTACACCGCCCGCGTCTTCGGGACGCATTCCAAGCTCATTGCCGATCGGCAGACGACGATCCGTGAAGCGATCGCCGCCTGCGCTCATTAGGGAGGAATCAAATGAACTACATGTCACCGGCGGCCATCGCGACGGACACCACCAGCGAGGCGCTGGTGCGCAAGGCGCGCGACCTTC
>CAXTWJ010000055.1:0-11692 GCA_964247925.1 uncultured Sphingomonas sp. | reverse complement strand
CCGCCCCTTTGTCGGTCTCGCCCCGGGCCGTGCCGCCGGGGTAAACGATAATGGCGGCCCGGCGGGTCGCGTCAGCGAACCCGTCCGACGTCACGGTATCCAGTCCCGTGACGGCCTCCTCACGGCCGATGGATCGCGCACAGCTTGTGGCCGTCGGGATCGCGCACATAGGCGAGATGCATCGTTCCCAGGCTGCCCTCGCGCGGCCCCGGCGCGTCCTCGATCGAGGTGCCGCCATGCGCGACCGCCACGTCGTGAAACCGATGAAGCTGTTCGGGCGAGGAGCAGCGGAAGCCGATCGTGGCGCCGTTCGCCGGCGTCGCTGGCTCGCCGTCGATCGGCTCGGTGACGCTGAACGTGCCGCCGCCGTGGCTGTAGAACAGGCGTGTCTGTCCGGTCGGGCCGACATGGCGGAACGGCTCGCCCGCGCCCAGCGTTCCCAGCACCGCATCATAGAACCGCTTGGACCGCTCGATGTCGTTCGAGCCGACCATGACGTGGTTGATCATCGGTTGTTCCTCTCCGCCGCCGCCTCTAAGTCACGCGCGATGCGTCTCCAAGCCCTTCTGTGCCTGTTCCTGCTCGGTGCGACACCCGAGGGCAGGCCGGGTGTCGTGCGGGTCAGGCTGCAGACGGCGGCCGGCGCGATCACGCTCGCGCTCGATGCCCGCCATGCGCCCAGGACGACGGCCAACTTCCTCGCCTATGTCGATGACGGCCGGTTCGAGGGCACCAGCTTCTACCGCGCCGCCAGGCGCACGACGCGGCCGGGCGGATTCATCCAGGGCGGGATCGACACCGACCCGCGTCGGCTGCTGCCGCCGGTGCCGCTGGAGCCGACCAGCCGCACGGGGCTGCGCCACCTCGACGGCGCGATCTCCATGGCGCGGTTCGAGCCGACGGACTCCGCCACCGGCAACTTCTCGATCATGGTCGGCCCCAATCCGGGCATGGACGCGCGGCCGGGCGCGCCCGGCTATGCCGTGTTCGGGCGCGTGATCGGCGGCATGGACGTGGTCCGCCACATCCTGGCGCAGCCAAGCGGGGGCGGGCAGGGACCGAGGCTGGGGCAGATGATCGTCCACCCCGTCCCCATCCTGCGCGCCGAGCGCCTCGACGGCACGCCGCATCCGACCGGCCGGCCCAAGCCCTGGACCCTCGGTTTATGAAAGCGCCTATGAACATCAACACCGCCGACCAAGCGGCGATCGACGCGCATCCCGCGCTCGCCGGTCACGGCTTCGAGCTCGTCCGCTATCGCGAGGATCGTGGCGGCTTCACCGATCTGCGCCAGCTCGACGAGGTGCCGGGCCTTGCCGGCAAGCTCGACGACGCCGCGCGCGCGACCCTGGAGATCTGACCATGCCGACCGCCCTCATCACCGGCGCCACCGCCGGTATCGGCGCCTCCGCGGCGCGCCGCTTCGTCGCGGGCGGCTGGCGCGTGATCGCGACCGGGCGCCGGGCCGACCGGCTCGACGCGCTCGCCCGCGAGCTGGGTGACGCGCTGCACCCGATCGCCTTTGATATGCGCGACGAGGCCGCGCGCGAGGCGGCGGTGGCCGGGCTGCCCGCGGACTGGGCGGTCGACCTGCTCGTCAACAATGCCGGCCTGGCGCTCGGCACCGCGTCCGCGCAGGGTGCCAGCCTGGCGGATTGGCAGACGATGATCGACACCAACATCGTCTCGGTCGTCGCGCTCACCCACCGCCTGCTGCCGACGCTGGTCGAGCGGCGGGGCGGCATCGTCAACCTGTCCTCGGTCGCGGCGACTTATCCCTACACGGGGGGCAACGTCTATGGCGCGTCCAAGGCGTTTATCCGCCAGCTGAGCCTCGGGCTCCGGAGCGACCTGCACGGCACCGGCGTGCGCGTGACGTCGATCGAGCCGGGCATGGTCGAAACCGAGTTCACCGCCGTTCGCACCGGCAGCCAGGCGGCGTCGGACACGCTCTACGCCGGCGCCAATCCGATGACGGCGCAGGACATCGCCGACACGATCTGGTGGGTCGCGACGCTGCCGCCGCACCTCAACATCAACACGCTGGAGCTGATGCCGGTGTCGCAGAGCTTCGCGGGGTTTCAGGTGTCCCGCTCCTGATCCGGTTCCGACGCTGGGTGCCTGCAATGTTGCTGCTGGCCACCCCCGCACTCGCGCAGGTCCAGACTCCTGCCGACGCCCTCGCGCAGGACGCCGCCGCCTACGCCCAGGTCGCCGGCTTGCCGGTCGAGGAAGCCGCCGCCCAGCTGCGTGCGCAGGCCGAGACCGTGCCCGTCACCGACGCGCTCGGGCGCGAGTTCCGCGACCGTCTGGCCGGCGTTGCGATCGAGCATCACCCCTACCGCATCGTCGTGCGGCTGACCGGCGACGCTGCGGAGCCGGATCGCCACATCGCCGCCGGCGGGCTGGACGTGCCGATCGTCTTCCGGCCCGGTGCCACCGTCACGCATACCCGGCTCGCCCAGGCCCTGCTGTCGCACCAAGCCGCCATCCGTGCGCTGCTGCCGCATCCGCCGGGACTGGGCGTCGATCCGCGTGCGGCGGTGCTGATCGTCACGCTGCCCAGCGGGGATGCCGACCGCTATGCGCCCGGTGAGCTGGCGGCGAAGCTGACGGCGCTGACCGGCGTGCCCGTCCGCCTCCGCTTCACCGATCGCGTCGATGCCAATGCGGCGGTCGAAGGCGGCGCCCGGATCGAGGGCGTCGCCGGTGGGCACCGCTATGCCTGCACCACCGGCTTCGTCGTCACCGACGGCGCGCGCGACGCCATCAGCACCGCCGCGCACTGCCCCGACGATGCGGCCTATGTGGGGCCGGGCGAGCAGGTGCCGTTGTCGTTCCTGGGGCAATGGGGGTGGAGCTATCAGGACGTGCAGCTGCATGGCGCCGACCAGCCATTCCAACCCCAATTCTATGCCGACACGGCCAAGACGCAGCTGCGCCCTGTCAGCTCCACGCGCGGCCGGGCCGCCACGCGCGCGGGCGACGTGGTGTGCCACCGCGGCGAGCGCACCGGCTATTCCTGCGCGGAGGTGGAGCTGACCGACTTCGCGCCGTCGGGTGATCTGTGCGGCGGGCCGTGCGCGCCGAGCTGGGTGGCGGTCGCCGGCCCGACCTGCCGCTCGGGCGACAGCGGCGGGCCGGTGTTCGACGGCACGGTCGCGCTCGGCATCGTCAAGGGCGCGAGCTATCGTCCCGACGGCACCTGTGGCTTCTATTATTATATGTCGATCGACTATCTGCCGCCGGGCTGGCGGGTGCTGACGGCCACGGATCCTCCCCGTCAGGGGGAGGAGGACCAGTGAAGCTGGTGCAGGGGGGGACTCCCAACCAAGGGCGGTGCGTCCGCTCCCTCCGTCGCCTTTCGGCGCCACTTTCCCTTGGCGGGGGGAGATAGGCTAGCTCGCCAGCCGCCCATCCTGCGTTGCCGCGACCTCGAAGGCGAACAGCACGTCCGGGTCGGGCGCCTTCACGTCCTTGGCGACGTCCGCCGGCGCGATCGTGCGGAGCAGGTAGCGCATCACCGCCACGCGCGCCTTCTTCTTGTTGTCCGCGCGAACGCAGACCCAGGGCGCGAGCAGGGTGTGCGTGCGCTGGAGCATGGTGTCGCGCGCGGCCGAGTAGTCATGCCATTTCGACTGCGCTACCGCGTCCAGGTCGCTGACCTTCAACGCCTTCAGCGGATCGGCGCGCCGGGCCTCCAGCCGTTTCTTCTGCTCGTCCTTGGTGATGTCGAGCCAGACCTTGACCAGCCGGATGCCGCTCTCCACCAGCATCCGCTCGAAGTCGGGGGCGTCGCGCAGGAACTCCGCCTGCTCGGCCCCGGTGGAGAAGCCCATCACCACTTCCACGCCCGCGCGATTGTACCAGGACCGGTTGAAGATCACGAGCTCGCCCGCCGCCGGCAGGTGCGCGACATAGCGCTGGAAATACCATTGCGTGCGCTCGCGGTCCGATGGTTTGGGCAGCGCCACGACGCGCGTCGCGCGCGGGGACAGGTGCTCGATGATCCGCTTGATCGTGCCGTCCTTGCCCGCGCCGTCGCGTCCTTCCAGCACCAGCACGATCCGCTCGCCCGATGCCTGCGCGGCCTGCTGCGTGCGGACCAGCTCCAGCTGCAGGGCGGCGATCTGGTCTTCGTAATCCTTCACGTCATTCTCCCGGGCGGTACGTCCGCTCCACATGGCCGTTCAACTCGTCGGGCCAGAAATACACCGGCTTGAGGTCGCCCGCCGCGTAGCGCGCCGCTTGGTCGGTGAAGTGGCGCGAGCCGGGATGCCCGCTCTCGCCGCCGGCCGTGACCGACCACGCCCGCACGCGCGGCCCGAACTCGACGATCGCGACGAAGCTGTTGCCGCTCGTCCCGTACCAGCGCTTCGTCCCCGGATAGGGCCGCGCGCCAAAGGAGGCGAGGCTGCCCCAACGCGCGGACGCGAAGGGGACGGGGGTGGACGGCTTGGCGTCGTCGAAACGCTGCACGATGCCGGCGTCGTTGCGCTGGAACCGGTTGACCTCGCCCCAGGGCACGTCCGGGCGGCCCCAGTCCGTCGTGAGCCGCGCGACCGCGCGGTTCAGCGCGGCGAGCCGGTCGGCGGGCGTCATCCCCGTCGCCAGCCAATCCCAGGGCGTCAGCCCGGGCAGCCGCTGATGCCGGACCGCCTCGGGCCACATCTCCTCCGCCCAGAACATCGCCAACGTCGTCGCGGTCGAGCCCGCGCTCGCGCGCCGATCCCAGCGCCGGAGCACCTCGACGGGCGCCGCGAGCCGGGCCCGGTCGGCCGAGTCCTGCCACGCCGCGACCAGCAGCGGGATCAGCCGGTCGAACGCGGGCACCCACGGATCATAGGCGATCCGCCGCAAACCGTCCGGCGTCAGCGCGTGCGCCCGGCCCAGCAGCGCGGTCGCATGGTCGCCGCGCGCATTGGCGCCGGCCTGGTCCATGTAGCGCGGGAACGCCGCCGGGCGCGGGCTGTCCGCCCCCGCCGCCCGCCACGGCGCGTCGTTCGAGTTGTAGAGCCAGCCGCCCCTCGGGTCGCGCACCTGCGGCAGCTTCGCCATCGGCGTCAGGCCCCGCCAGTCCGTCGCCGGATCGCTGCCGTCCACCGGCTTGCGATAGTCGAACCGGTCGTCGCGCACCGGCACGAACTGCGGGTGCAGCAGCGCGGTATGCCCGTCCGCGTCGGCATAGACCGTGTTGTTGGACGAGTCGGCCTGCAGCGCCGCCACGCGCAGGAAGCCTGCCTGGTCGCGCGCTTTCGTTCGGAGCCAGCTCTGCTCCAGCGCCGGTACGGGTCGCCACATCAGCGCCACCGAGACCCACTTGGCGCCGTCCACGCGCACGATCGGCCCGCGATGGTCGTACACGGACGTGAAGCGCCGTTCGCCCATGCTCCCATCCGGCCGGCGATAGCGGATGGTGATCGGCTTGCGGGTGAACGCGCGGACTCCGGTGCCGTAGCGATAGTGGTTCGGCCCGCTCCGCTCGGGCACCAGCGTGTCCGCGAACTCGTCCACCGCATCCACGCCCGACGAGGTGTGCATCCACCCCAGCCGCTCGTTGAAGCCCTGATACAGGAAGAACTGCCCCCAGGTGCTCGCCCCATAGGCGTGCAGCCCTTCGTCGCTGGTCATGCCCAGCTCCGAGCGGAAGAAGAACGACGTGTGCGGGTTGATGAGCAGCAGCGGATGCCCGCTCGCCGACAGCCGCGGCCCGATCGCGATGCCGTTCGACCCCCTGGGTTCCTGGTCGCGCCGCCGATCCTCCATCAGCGCCGTCTGCGTGACCCGCCCGCCATAGAAAGCGGCGAGCGCCTTCAGATCGACCCGCTCGATATCGCCGCCGATCGACCCTTCGGTGAAGGATAGCGCCATCCACGGCTCCCACCGCGTCAGCACGCGCGGATGCACGTCCGGATGGGCGGCGAGGTAGGCATTGAGCCCGTCCGCCCAGGCCTGGCACAGCGCCTTCAGCCATGCCGGCGCGCCGTCATACTGCAGCCGGAGCGCATCCGGATCGACCCACAGCCGCTGGCGAAGGTCGGCCCAGATCGCCGTCTCGCCGTCGGCCTCCGCCGTGCGGCCGAGCGCCGTCAGGTAGTTGGCCTCGATCCGCGGGAAATCATCCTCCGCCTGCGCATAGACCGCCCCGAACACCGCGTCCGCATCGCTATGGCCATGGACGTGCGCGATGCCCCAATCGTCGCGCGTGATCGTGACGCGCGCCGCCTGCGGGTCGGGGGGAGAGGCGCCGAGCAGGAGCGCCGTCGCGGCGATAAGAGCAGTCTTCATCACCTTTCCCCGATCGCCCGCACGATCTCCGCCCCGATCTCGCCCGGCGTCCGCATCGCTTCATCGGCCACCGTTTCCACCGTCACCCAGCGTCCGGCATAGTCGGCCGCCGCCAGCGCCGCGTAGTTCTCACGCACGCGCACCTGCAGCGCTTCGTCGGCCTCGTTCTCGTCGAACGTCCGGTCGGTGTATGACCGCTGCCTCTTCATCGCGATCTGCTCGCGCGCGCGCTTTACCGGGGTCGCGAGATAGACGGAAAGGTCGGGCGGCGGCAGCTGGAAGGCGCCGGTCTCGAGCGCCCAGGTCCAGCTCATCAGGTCGTCGGCCTCACCGGCCGGCACCTTGGCCGCCTGATAGACGAGGTTGGAGGCGATGTAGCGGTCGAGCACCACCACGTCATGGGCCTCGCGCGCCGCGAGCAGCACGTCGCGCGACTCCAGCCGGTCGAGCGCGTACAGCACGGCGGCGGCGCGTGGCGTCACGTCGCGCGGCAGCCGCCCGGCCAGATACTCGCCCAGCGCCCAACCGCCCGCCGTCTCGCCGTACCGGGGGAAGCTCAGCACCGTCGCCGTCCGGCCCAGCTGGCGCAGCTGCCGCGCCACCTCGGCCGCCGCCGTCGCCTTGCCCGCGCCATCGCCGCCCTCGATCGCGACCAGCACTACGACTGGAACCGGCTATGGTGGCGGATCACCTCGTCGATGATGAAGCGCAGGAACTTCTCGGAGAACTCCGGGTCCAGCTCCGCGTCCGCCGCCAGCGCGCGCAGCCGGGCGATCTGCCGCTCCTCGCGCCCCGGATCGGCGGGCGGCAACCCGGTTTCGGCCTTGTGCCGCCCCACCGCCTGCGTCACCTTGAACCGCTCGGCGAGCAGATGGACGAGCGCGGCGTCGATATTGTCGATCGACTTGCGATAGCCGGCCAGCACCTCGTCCATCTCACCCCCCGCTCTTCCCGTCCACGCAGCAATGCGGGTTACGCCGCCCGGGGGCAAGGCTTGCTTGTTCGGGGCGCAGCGGCCAAGGCGCGGGCGCGATGACCGCCACCGTTCACCAGCTCCGCCCGCACACGCCGACGCTGGAGCCGATGGTGCAGCTGGTCGCGGGCGACCTGAACCAGGTCAATGCCGTGATCCTCGACCGGATGCAGTCGGAGATCCCGCTCATCCCCGAGCTCGCCGGCCACCTGATCGCGGGCGGCGGCAAGCGGATGCGCCCGATGCTGACGCTCGCGAGCGCACGGCTGATCGGCTATACCGGCGCCCGCCACCACCGGCTGGCGGCGGCGGTGGAGTTCATCCACACCGCCACGCTGCTCCACGACGACGTGGTCGATGGCTCCGACCTGCGCCGGGGCAAGCGCACCGCCAACATCATCTGGGGCAACCCGGCGTCCGTGCTGGTCGGCGACTTCCTGTTCTCCCGCTCGTTCGAGCTGATGGTCGAGGACGGGTCGCTCAAGGTGCTGAAAATCCTGTCCAATGCGTCCGCCGTGATCGCGGAAGGGGAGGTGAACCAGCTCACCGCCGCGCGTCGGGTCGATGTGGGCGAGGATCGCTACCTCGACATCATCGGCGCCAAGACCGCCGCGCTGTTCGCCGCCGCCTGCCGCATCGCCGCCGTGGTGGCGGAGCGGCCGGAGGGCGAGGAGGCGGCGCTCGACGCTTTTGGCCGCAATCTGGGCATCGCGTTCCAGCTGGTCGATGACGCGATCGACTATGTCTCGGACGCCCGCACGATGGGCAAGGACGCCGGCGACGACTTCCGGGAGGGCAAGATGACGCTGCCCGTGATCCTCGCCTATGCGCGCGGGGGTGCCGAGGACCGCACGTTCTGGCGCGAGGCCGTCGAGGGCCACCGCTCGTCCGCCGACGACTTCGTCCACGCGGTCGAGCTCGTGCGGCGCACCCGCGCGGTGGACGACACGCTCGCCCGCGCGCGTCACTACGGCGTCCGTGCGATCGACGCGATCGCCCGCTTTCCGGACAGCCGGGCCAAGACTGCGATGGTCGAAGCGGTAGAGTTTGCCGTCGCGCGGGCGTACTGAGCCCGGCGCCGTGGCCGCGCGCGTGCTGTTCTGGGCGGCGCTGCTCTTCGCCGTGACGATGGCGCTGCTGCCGCACCCGCCGCACGTCGCCGACCGGCTCGGCGACAAATACCAGCATATGCTCGCGTTCGGTACGCTCGCCGTCCTCGCCGCGATCGCGTGGCCCCGCGCGGAGCTGCTGAGGGTGGGTGAGCGGCTGTCGTTCCTGGGGGCGCTGATCGAGGTGACGCAGTCCATCCCCGCGCTGCACCGCGACTGCGACATCATGGACTGGGTCGCCGATACGTCAGTGATCGTGGGCGTGCTCGTGGTGGTGTGGCTCGCCCGCCGCCGTGCAGCCGTCGCCGTGTAACGGGGCGTCGTCGCCCTCCACCTGCCCCTCCACCTGCAGAGTCGCATGGCCGATGCCGAAGCGCGCGCGCAGCATCGCTTCGGCGCGGCGCAGGAAGGCGTCGCCCGGCGCCTCGCCCGGGATCACCAGGTGTGCGGTCAGGACCGGCTCGGTCGTGGACATGGGCCAGATGTGGAGGTCGTGGACGCGCGCCACGCCCGGCAGCTCGGCCAGCGCGGCGGCGACGCGATCATAATCGATGCCGCGCGGCACGGCCGCCAGCGCCATCTCGCCCGTCTCGCGCAGCAGATCGACCGTGCCGACGAAGATGAAGGCCGACACCACCAGGCTCACCGCCGGATCGAGCCACGCCCAGCCGGTCGCCCAGATCGCGACGCCCGCCGCGACCACGCCCGCCGACACGGCCGCATCGGCGGCCATGTGCAGATAGGCGCCGCGCACGTTGACGTCGCCGTGCCGCCCGCGCGCGAACAGCCAGGCGGTGAGGCCGTTGACCGCGATGCCGACCCCGGCCACGCCCGCGACGCCGAGTCCCGCGATGGGCGGCGGCGCCGCCAGCCGCTGCGCCGATTCGAGCAGGATGGCGCCCAGCGCGACCATCAGGAGCAGCGCGTTCACCAGCGCGGCCAGGATGGTCGAGCCCTTCAGCCCATAGGTGAACCGCTTGGACGGGCGTTTGCGCGCCAGCGCCGCGCCGCCCCACGCGATGCCCAGCCCCAGCACGTCCGACAGGTTGTGCCCCGCATCAGCCAGCAGCGCGACCGAGCCGGCCCACAGCCCCCAGCCGGCCTCCACGACGAGATAGGCGACGTTGAGCGCGATCCCGACCGCGAAGGCGCGGTCAAATGACGTCGCGCCGTGGTCGTGCCCGTGCTCGCCGTGATGGTGGTAGTGCCCGCCCATACCGGCAGCCTAGCAGCGGGGCGGGGTAGGGGGCTAGGCCTACCCCCGCCCCGCCGTGTTCAGGCCGCGAACTGGTTCATCGTATTGTGGGCGCCGCCGGCCTTCAGCGCGGCCTCGCCGGCGAAATACTCCTTATGGTCGTCGCCGATGTCCGACCCGCTCATGTTCTGGTGCTTGACGCACGCGATGCCCTGCCGGATCTCCTCGCGCTGCACGTTCTTGACATAGCCCAGCATCCCCGCCTCGCCGAAATACTCGCGCGCCAGGTTGTCGGTGGACAGGGCCGCCGTGTGATAGGTGGGCAGGGTGATCAGGTGGTGGAAGATGCCTGCGCGGGCGGCGGCATCGCGCTGGAACGTCCTGATCCGCTCGTCCGCCTCGTCGGCCAGCGCGGTCCCGTCATAGTCCACGCTCATCAGCTTCGCGCGGTCATAGCCCGACACGTCGCGCCCCGCTTCGACCCAGACATCATACACCTGCTGGCGAAAGTTCAGCGTCCAGTTGAACGAGGGCGAGTTGTTGTAGACCAGCTTGGCGTCGGGCACGACCGCGCGGATGCGATCCACCATGGCCGCGATCTGCTCGATGTGCGGCTTTTCCGTCTCGATCCAGAGCAGGTCGGCGCCGTGCTGGAGCGAGGTGATGCAGTCGAGCACGCAGCGGTCCGCGCCGGTGCCCTCGCGGAACTGATACAGGTTCGACGGCAGCCGCTTGGGGCGCATCAGCTTGCCCTCGCGCTCGATCACCACGTCGCCGCGCAGCGACGCGAGATCGGTCACCTCCTCGCAGTCGAGAAACGCGTTGTACTGGTCGCCCAGATCGCCCGGCGCCTTGGAATAGGCGATCTGCTTGGTCAGCCCCGCGCCGAGCGAGTCGGTGCGCGTCACGATGATCCCGTCATCGACGCCCAGCTCCAGGAAGGCATAGCGGCACGCGCGGACCTTCGCCAGGAAGTCCTCGTGCGGCACCGTCACCTTGCCGTCCTGGTGTCCGCACTGCTTCTCGTCGGAAACCTGGTTCTCGATCTGCAGCGCGCAGGCGCCCGCCTCGATCATCTTCTTCGCGAGAAGATAAGTCGCCTCCGCATTGCCGAAGCCCGCGTCGATGTCCGCGATCACCGGCACGACGTGCGTCTGATGACCGTCGATCGCCTTCACCAGCCGCGCCTCCTCGACCCGGTTGCCGCTCTCGCGCGCGGCGTCGAGGTCGCGATACAGCCCGCCCAGCTCGCGCGCGTCCGCCTGGCGCAGGAAGGTGTATAGCTCCTCGATCAGCGCGGGCACGCTGGTCTTTTCGTGCATCGACTGATCGGGCAGCGGCCCGAACTCGGACCGCAGCGCCGCGACCATCCAGCCCGACAGGTACAGGTAGCGCCGCTCGGTGGACCCAAAATGCTTCTTTATCGAAATCAGCTTCTGCTGCCCGATGAAGCCGTGCCAGCAACCCAGCGACTGCGTGTAGTTCGCCGGGTCCGTGTCATACGCCGCCATGTCGCGGCGCATGATGCCGGCGGTATGGCGTGCGATGTCGAGGCCCGTGCGGAACCGGTTCTGCGCCCGCATCCGCGCGACTGCTTCCGGGTCGATCCCATCCCACGTTCCGCCGTGCGCGCGCACGAGCTCGGCCACGCGGGCGGTCTGGTCCTGGTAGGTCATGGGCGGTCCTTCGATGACAGGGGGAGCGGAATGGCCGCCGACAGGTCACCCCGCCGACGGCCACCTTTCCTCCCCAGGAAACGGGTTCAGCCGATCCGGCCGAGGCGATGATACAGCGCGGCGAGCTTGCTCAGCCGCGGCTCGTCATCGACGGTGGCGATGAACGCGCCCACCGCCTCCTTCATCAGCGCGAAGTCCTCCGTCGAGAACACGGCTCGAGCACGTGCCTGTTCGCGGGGCTGGTCGTCGGTCGTCACGGCTCGATCTCCTCGGCGATCGGTTGATAGGCCGTGGATACGTGCGAAACTTTGCAGATGACCAGAGCTGACCGACGATTTTCGTGTCGGCAGGTCGGCACCTGCAAGACCAGGATTGATGTCCTGTAAAGGATTTACAACGCAGTCGGACCGGGCGGCGGCGGCGTGACGCCCAGCGATCGGCCGTAAAGCCA
>CAXTWJ010000054.1:0-11983 GCA_964247925.1 uncultured Sphingomonas sp. | reverse complement strand
CCGGCGTGCGCGGGTTTGCGCGGGGCAGGGCGTGGCTGGACCTGCCGCGCGCGGCCGGTGACGGGGTCGAGCGACAGCCTGAGCTAGCGCGCCGTCGGGTGACGGACGATCTCGATGTCCGTCACAGGACGCGGTCGGTCAGGTGCAGCTCCAGGTCGCCGACCTCGTCCTCGCTGACCGTCCAGCCCTTCACCGACTGGCCCGCGCGATGCACCGCGTCGCGGTCGCCGCTGAGCAGATAATGCCAGGCCGGCAGCGGCTCGCCCGCCGCGCGCAGGCGATAGGCGCAGGTGGAGGGCAGCCAATCGATGCCGCGCACCGAGCCGGCGGTCAGGCGCACGCATTCGGGGACATAGGCGCGGCGGTGGCGATAGTCGGAGCATTGCCCCGTGCGCCGGTCGAGCAGCTTGCACGCGACATTGGTCGGGTGGAGCTCGCCCGTCTCCTCATCCTCCAGCTTGTGAAGGCAGCACTTGCCGCAACCGTCGCACAAGGCTTCCCACTGCCCGCGGTCGAGCTGTTCGATCGGCCGTTCCCAGAAGCGCCCGCTCATCTCACCCACTGCCGAATCGTCTTGGCGACCGCGTCCGGGCCGCCATCCTGGCCGGCGAGCGCCAGCGGCTTGCCGTCCGGGCCCATCAGATAGGCGGCCGAGCTGTGCGTTACCATGTACCCGCCGTCCGGCCCCGGCTTGGCGCGGCTGTAGAAGACACCGTATTCCTTCGCGACCCGGGCGATCGCGTCGGTGCTCCCGGTCAGGCCGATCGCGCGGGGGTGAAAGGCGCGCACGAACTGCCCCACCACGGCGGGCGTGTCGCGCGCGGGATCGACGGAGATGAAGACCGGCACGACCTTGGCGCCGATTGCCGGGTCAGTCCTTTCCACCTGTTTCAGCCCGGCGGCGAGCGCGCCGAAATCGGTCGGGCAGACATCGGGGCAGAAGGTGTAGCCGAAATAGACGATCGGGTACCGGCCCGCGAGGTCGCGGTCGGTGAAGGGTCGGCCATTCTGATCGGTCAGCGCGAACGGCCCGCCGATCCTCGCGCCGGCCAGTGGCGGGTCGGCCACCGGCTGGGCGCGGCAGGCGGCGAGCGCGAGCAGGAGGGCGGGCAGGAGCTTGTTCATGGTGCCCTCAGCCTTGATCCGTCAGGCCCGAGCGCGCAAGTTGATCCGGTCATCACAGGAATCCAGCCGATGTTTCGCCGTTCGCTCGCCCTCGCGCTGCTGCTCGCCCCCCTATTGGCGGCGCCCACCACGGCGCAGTTCCAGTCGGAAAGCTACAAGTTCCTGCAGGCGGTGCGCGACAGCAAGAATGACGACGTCATCAACACGCTCAACAAGCCGGGCACCACCGTGGTCAATACACGCGACCGAACCACGGGCGAGGCGGCGCTGCACATCACAGTGCGACGGGGCGACGTGCCCTACACCACTTTCCTGCTGCAGAAGGGCGCGGACGCGAACATCCGCGACGGCAAGGGCAACACGCCGATGATCGTGGCGGTGCAGTCGGGCCATGGCGAGCTGATCCCACTGCTGGTGCTGGGCCGGGCCAACCCCAACCTGGCGAACGGGTCCGGCGAGACGCCGCTGATCTTGGCGGTGCAGAACCGCGACACCGCCGCCGTGCGCGAGCTGCTGACCGCGCACGCCGATCCCGACCAGCGCGACACCATCGCCGGGCTGTCCGCGCGCGACTATGCTCAGCGGGACGGCCGCTCACCGATCATCCTCAAGCTGCTCGCGGACACGCCCAAGGTGGAGCGCAGGGCCGTGTCGGGGCCGAAGCTATAGGACCTCCAGGTCCGGATCACGGACGCCCATCAGCCGGCGCGCGGCGCGTCGGCCGAATGCCAGCGTGCAGCGTTTGCGGGCGTGGGACGGCAGCGGCGCGGTGTGAGCTTCCCTGACGATCGCGGCGTCATAACGGTCCGCGACGATCACGCCCGTCCGTTCCGGCAGAAAGGCGGGGCCGTCGAGCGGCGCCAGGTCGAAGCCGGCGGGCACGGCCCAGAAATACCGGTCGCAATGGTCGAGATAGTCCGGCCACTTCCCGTCGCCGAGCAGGTCGGCGCGCGATACTTTGATCTCCACGATCACGATGCGTCCGCGCGCGTCGATCGCCATCAGGTCGGCGCGGCGCCCGCCATCTAGCGGCACCTCCGCCATCGCGTACAGGTCGTGGCGATACAGCAGCCTCGTCACGCCCCGGCACACGTCCGCCGCGCAGAGCGGTGAGCCGGGGGCGTCGATGCAGGACTGAGGCGCGAGGTCGATCACTTCCCCCGGTTAGAACATCGAGAGAACATGAGGCAAGCTGCTACTTGTAGAAGGCGTGGTTCCCGATCAGCGCCACGCGCTTGGACCCGGAGTGACTGGCGCGCGCGCCGTTGAAGTAGAGAGCATCCGGGGCCGGGGCGTCCCACGCTTGGGCGAGTGCCACCTTCGCGACCGCGACGGCGGTTCGATAGGCCAGGCGGCCGCCATCGACGGCCGGGATCTCGCCGCCGCGCACGAAGGAGAACTGGCCACGCTGCTTCACCACGCCGCACACGTCCGACGCGAAACGGCCCGAGCGGCTGCGGTTGATGATGACCTGCGCGACCGCGAGCTGGCCGGCGAGCGGCTCGCCCTTGGATTCGAAATAGATCGCGCCGGCGAGGCAGCGCACGGGCTCGTCGATCGCGGCGCCATCCGCCACGGGCTGCTGGGCGGCCACGGCATCCGCGAGCGAGGCGAACACGGGTTTCGGCTGTGCGGGAACAGGCTGGAGGTCGGGAACCGCCGGCGTCACCGGGACGTTGATGGCTGACACGGTGAGGACGGTGGAAACGCCGGAAGGAGCGAGGGACCGCTCGACTTCGCTGGCGAGGCCGGCCGTGCTGTTGGCCAGGCCGGCAAGGGACAGGGTCATGATCGCGACGCGCGCGATCCGCTGAAACAGCAACATTCTTCGTTCAAACTATGCAGGTGGACCACGGACCCGACCGCGCGGAGGCAGGTCGCCCGGGCATCCCCCCGACTGCGTCACCACCCCGATCGCACCGGTGCAGCACAACGCCTATGGCTGATACGCCGCCCTCTCCCCCAGCGGTTGGGGAGTCAAACCGGCGACAGCGACTCTGCGGCGAAGCGTTGCGAGTCCGGGATGTCCAGTTCCACTACCCACAGATCCGGGTCGCGCTGGCGCCGCCGTCGCCAATAGCCCTCGAGATCGTCCGCCGGAGTCGAGTCGATCAGGCCGGGGCGACCGTCCGCGCCGATGCCGCGTTCCAGCAGGCGGCTCGCCCCGCCCTCCACCGCGACGACCAGCACCGCGCCCGCCTGCGGGTCGCCCTTCGCCAGCACCGCGCCAAAGCCGCCGGCGTCGTTCACCCGGCGCAGCATCGCCGAGACGACGAGCTGCGTCGGCAGACGCGCGTCGGTCACAGGCGCCCGTCCTTCACAGGCGCCCCCTCCCTCACAGGCGATAGCCGGGCAGGTCGGCGAGCGGTATACGGGAGCGCATGAAAGTGCCCGTGCCTCGCGCGGCCTCCTCCCCATCGGCGTCGATCAGGCGGGCGTCGGCGACGAACACGCGGCGCCGGCCGCTGATCCAGCGCCCCTCCGCCACCACCGGGCCGGCGCGCAGCGGGCGGGTGAGCAGCAGGTTGAACTGCGTGGTGAGCAGGAAGCGGTCGGTGACCAGGCTGTTGGCGGCGTAAAAGGCGGCGTCGTCCAGCATCTTGAAATAGCCGGTGCCGTGCGCGGCGCCGCCGGCGTGGTAATGGCGCTCGTCGATCGTGAAGCGGATGCGCGAGACGCCGGCCCCGACGATCTCCAGCCGGCTGTCGAACAGCTGGTTGATGGGCGCGTGGGCGTAGAGCGACTCAAGCGCCCGGTAGTGCGCGCCCTCTCCCGCTTCAGGCGGCATCTCGGGCCCGGTCTTCCGTGAACAGGGCGTAGAGCGCGTCGGGCGAAGCGGCGCCGCGCAGCTTGGCCAGGAACGCGCGGTCGCGCAGCCGGCGGGAGACGCGGGCGAGCGCCTTCAGATGCTCGGCCCCGGCGGCGGGCGGGGAGAGCAGCGCCCAGACCAGATCGACGGGCAAACCATCGACGCCGGCGAACTCGATCGGCTGGGCGAGGCGGGCGAAGACCCCGGTCACCTGCCCCAGCCCGTCCGCCTTGGCGTGCGGGATCGCGACGCCACCGCCAAAGCCCGTGGAGCCCAGCTTCTCCCGCTCGCCCAGCGCGTCGGCGATCACGCGCGCATCCAGCCCCGTCTGCGCGGCCAGCGTGGTGCCGAGCTGCGCGAACAGCGCCTTCTTGCTGGCCGGCGCGACGCCGAACAGCACCGCATCGGGGCGGAGCAGGTCGCTGAGGTCAGTCATGACGCGCGCGCCGTAGCCCCGCCCGGGTCGCCTGGGAAGTCAGGCGTTGGCCTGCGCTCGCCCTTCGGCCCGTTGGGGCTCGACCCAGCCGATCGTTCCGTCGCCGCGGCGATAGACCATGTTGTAGGAGCCGGTGCCCGAGTTGCGGAACAGCAGCGCCGCCGTGTTGCGCAGGTCCAGCATCATCACCGCGTCCGACACGCTGGCGTCCGGCACATCGACGCGCGTTTCCGCCACGATCAGCGGCGCGTCGACGGCCTCCTCCTCTTCTTCGCGCGGTTCGGCGAAAAGGGTGTAGCCGGCATTGTCATAGCCTTCACTCTCGTGCTGCGCGACCGTCTCGCCGGCGTGCGTGTCCTTCAGCCGGCGGCTGTAGCGGCGCAGCTGCTTCTCGATCTTGCCCGCCGCGCCGTCGAACGACAGGTGCGCGTCCGGCGCGTCGTGGCGGCCCTTGAGCACCAGCCCGCGCGTGACGTGCGCGACGATGTCGCAGGTGAAGCCCGCGTCGTGCGGCCCCTTGCCGAAGGTGACCTGGGCGGAGATGGCGCGGGAAAAATACTTGTCGGCGATGCCCTGCATCCGGTCCTGTACGTGCGTGGTGAGCGCGTCGCCCGTGGCGACCTGATGACCAGAAACCCGGATGTCCATGTGTTCGCTCCATTGTTGGCGGGGCACGACCCCGCGTGACGTGTCAGCCGACCGCCTCCCCCCACAACGGGGCGGTGATCGTGGAGAGAAACGCGCGGTGGCGCGTCCTTTCTCCCTCCGGCACCGTGAAGACCCGCGCCGGGCGGACGGGCCGGGGCGCGGCGGCGGCGACCGGGGCGGCCATCGCGGCGCTGGCCTCGGCGACCAGCCCGAGGCCGATCTGACGCCCGCCCATCAGCTCCACATAGACCTGCGCCAGGAGCTGCGCGTCGAGCAGCGCGCCGTGGAGCACGCGATGCGAGCGGTCGATCCCGTAGCGGCCGCACAGCGCGTCCAGCGTGTGCTTGGCGCCGGGATGGCGCTGACGCGCCATCGGCAGCGTGTCCACCATGCGCGTGGTGCACACCGCCGGGCGGCCGCAGCGCGTCAGCTCGCCGTTGAGGAAGCCGAAGTCGAAAGTGGCGTTGTGCGCGACCAGCGGTGCGTCGGCGACGAAGTCGATCAGCTCGTGCGCGACGGCGGCGAAGACGGGGAACTTGGCCAGGAAGGTGACCGACAGGCCGTGGACGCGCTCCGCGTCCGCCGGCATGTCACGCTCGGGGTGGTAATAAGCGTGAAAGGTGCGCCCGGTCTCCACGCGGTTGACCAGCTCGACGCAGCCGATCTCCACCAGCCGGTCGCCGCCGGCAAAGGACAGGCCGGTGGTCTCGGTGTCGAACACGATCTCGCGCATGGGAATGCTATGAATCGGTGGAGGCGTGGAGGCAAGCGATCACCTCCGCGACGCGGGCGCGGGTCCGGGCGAGGGGGACGTCGGTGGCGATGACGTAATCGGCGCGGGCGCGTTTCTCGTCGTCGGGCAGCTGGCGGGCGAGGATCGCGTCCAGCCTCGCGGCGCTCATGCCGGGGCGGGCGAGGACGCGGGCGCGCTGGACGGGCGCGCCGGCGCTGACCACCGCGACCTTGTCCACCGCGCGGTCGCCCCCGGTCTCGAACAGCAGCGGCACGTCGAACACGACCAGCGGGGCGGCGGCGTGGTCGCGCAGGAAAGCGACGCGCTCCTCGGCGACGGCGGGGTGGACGATCGATTCGAGCAGGCGGATGGCCGCGTCGTTCCCGAGCACCGCCTCGGCGAGCGCGGTGCGATGGACGCCCGCCTCGCCCGTCGTGCCGGGGAAGGCGGCCTCGATCGCGGCGACGACGCGGCCGGCCGGGCCCTGCAGGCGGTGGACGGCGGCGTCGGCGTCGAACACGGGCACGCCCGCGTCCGCGAACATGGCGGCCACGGTGGATTTGCCCATGCCGATCGAGCCGGTGAGGCCCAAGGTCTTCATGCGACCAGCAGCGCCCGGAGTTCGTCGTCGCGGTCGCGCGGGGGGGCCTGGCCGAAGAAGATCTCGAACGCGAGCGCGCCCTGGGCGACGAGCATCTCAAGCCCATCCACGGTGTCGAGGTCGCGCGCCGCCGCTGCCTGAAGCAGCGGCGTGTCGAGCGGGTGATAGACGGCGTCGTACACGACCGCATCCGCCGGCAGCGCGGACAGGTCGGGGGCGTAGGAAGGCTGGCCGGCCATGCCGAGGCTGGATGCGTTGACCAGCAGCGCACAGGCCGGGACGGGCGCGTCGAGCGGCAGCGCCTGGCCCTTCAGCCCGAACCGCGCGAGCAGCGCGGCGCCCCTGAGCGGCGTGCGGTTGAGCAGACACACCGGGCCGACGCCGACCCGGCTCAGCGCGAACAGGATCGCGCGCGCCGCGCCGCCAGCGCCGACCACCGTCACGGGCCGGCCGGTCAGGTCGAGCCCGTCGAGCGGCGCCCAGAAGCCGCCGGCGTCGGTGTTGGTGCCGACCAGCGCGTCTCCGTCACGGAACACGGTGTTGATCGCGCCGATCGTGTCGCGCACCCCACCCCGATCCTCGACCAGGTCGAGCGCGGCGAGCTTGAGCGGCATGGTGACGTTGCAGCCGCGCCAGGCGGGGTCGGCGCGGCGCTGTTCGATAAAGGCGGGCAGGTCGTCGGCCGTGACGCGGGTCGCGCGATAGTCGGCGTCGAGGCCGAGCTGGGCGAGCCAGAAGCCGTGGATCAGCGGCGACTTGGACTGGGTGATCGGGTCGCCGATCACCTCCGCGTAGGGCGTGGTCATGGCCAAAGGTGAGTAAAGGTAACGCCAAAACGCATCATGACGGCATCACGCCACGATCACGCAGATAGCCAAGCACCGGCAGGAGCGGCAGCCCCAGGACGGTGAACTGACTCCCCTCCACTGCCCTGAACAGCTGCACACCCGGTCCCTCGATCCTGAACACGCCGACGCACCCCGACACCGCCGGCCATTCGTCGTCGAGATACCGGTCGATGAAGCTGTAGGACAGCGCGCGGACGTGGAGGATCGCGCCATCGACATGGCGCCAGACGGGGCGGCCCCCTTCGGCGATCACCGCCGCGCTCCAGAGGCGATGCGTGCCCGCGCTCATGCGGCCGAGATGCTCGGCGGCCTCTTCTCGGCTTTCGGGCTTGGACAGCAGCGTGCCGTCCGCGAGGACGACGACGGAATCGCTGCCAAGCACCAGCGCGGCGGGGTGGCGAGGGGAGACCCTGAGTGCCTTAAGTTCGGCCAGCGCGTCGGCGAGGTCGCGCGGGGACAGGTGCGCGAGCGACGTCTTGGCGGCATCCTCGTCCACATGGGCGGGCTCGGCGGTGAAGGGCACGCCGGCGGCGGCGAGCATGGCGCGGCGGGACTGGCTCTGCGAGGCGAGGATCAGCATGGGCCTGCGACCTCCCGCCGCTCATGGCAGAGCGCGATGATCGCCGCCGCTGTCTCCTCGATACTCCGGCGGGTGACGTCGATCACCGGCCAGCCCCGATCGGCGAACATCCGCCGGGCATAGGCGAGTTCGCGGGTGACCGCGTCCTGCTCCACATAGCTGGTGTCCGGCGCCTGGTTGAGCGAGAGCAGGCGATTGCGGCGGATCTGGATCAGCCGGTCGGCGCTGGTGGTCAGGCCGACGACCAGCGGGTGCTGGAGCGTGAACAGCTCGGGCGGCGGCGGGCTTTCCACCACGATGGGGATGTTGGCGACCTTGAAGCCGCGATTGGCGAGGTAGATCGACGTCGGCGTCTTGGACGAGCGCGACACGCCCGCGAGCACGATGTCGGCCTCTTCCCAGTTCTCGTGCCCGACGCCGTCGTCGTGCGCGATGGTGAACTGGATGGCATCGACGCGCGCGAAATACGCCGCGTCGAGCGCGTGCTGGCGGCCGGGGCGCGCCTTGGCGGTCTGGCCCAGCATTCCCGACAGCGCGTCGTTGACCGGGTCCAGCGGCGCGACGGCGGGGAGGCCCAGCGCGGCGCATCGCTCCTCCAGGATGCGGCGCGTGGCGGCGTTGACGAGCGTGAAGATGACCAGCCCGGGGTTCTGCGCGATCTCCTGCAGGATTCGCTCCAGATGGGTGGGCGTGCGGACCATGGGCCAGAAGTGCCGCACGGTCTCGACATCGTCATATTGGGCGAGCGCGGCCTTGGCGATGTTCTCCAGCGTCTCACCGGTTGAGTCGGAGAGCAGGTGAAGGTGAAGGCGCATGCGTGGCTTGCGCTACGCTAGCGCAGGACTCGCGCAAGCCCGGCCGGCGGGCGGCGGAGCCGATCCCGTTCGACGTCACGTCGCGACTTTGCCGCGGCGCGGTCTGCGCCAGTCCTGCACGGATCTGTGGACAACATGGGCAGAACGGGTAGCGCAACTCGATCCGCCCGCCAACCGACCTCGCCGGCGTGGACAGGCACTGTTCCATCCACACGCCCGCCCACAGCGCACGGTTCCGCCCACAGCCTGTGGATGACGGGAACGGCCCGTCCGAATCCGGGGAGTCCGGCGGGCCCGCACTCGTCAAGCTGTTGGCAATACCGGGACAGCGTCCTAATCCCCGGCGTCCACGTGCCAACCTCATCAACATCCTCCTTGAATCCTATTCTCATAGTAGAAGGGCAGCCCCGGTCGTGACCAAACCGCTCCTCGCGACGCTGCGGGGTGAGAAGCAGACGGCGCCGCCGGTATGGCTGATGCGCCAGGCGGGGCGCTACCTGCCCGAGTATCGCGCGCTGCGGGCGGAGAAGGGTGGCTTTCTGGCGCTGGCGACCGATCCGGTCGCGGCGGCGGAGGTGACGCTGCAGCCGATC
Organism: uncultured Sphingomonas sp.; assembly: GCA_964247925.1. GTDB lineage: Bacteria > Pseudomonadota > Alphaproteobacteria > Sphingomonadales > Sphingomonadaceae > Sphingomonas. The sequence continues at coordinate 2,795 of CAXTWJ010000054.1, read as the reverse complement.
CGGCGGTTCGGCTTCGACGGCGCGATCCTGTTCTCCGACATCCTGATGGTGCCCTGGGCAATGGGGCAGGCGCTGAGCTTCGGGGTGGGCGAGGGACCGCGGCTGAGCCCGGCGCTGGTCGATACCGCCCTGGACGCACTGCAAGCGGTGCCTGAGCGGCTGGAGCCGGTCTACGCCACCGTGACGCGGGTCGCGGGTGCCCTGCCCTCCCAGACCACCTTCCTGGGCTTCGCGGGGTCGCCCTGGACGGTGGCGACCTACATGATCGCGGGCGCCGGATCGAAGGATCAGGCGGAGGCACGCGCCCTCGCCTATGCCGACCCGGGCGCGATGCAGGTGCTGACCGACCGCATCGTCGCGCTGACGATCGAGTATCTGGCGCGGCAGGCCGAGGCCGGCGTCGAGGCGGTGCAGCTGTTCGACAGCTGGGCGGGGTCGCTCAGTCCGGCGCAGTTCGAGCGGTGGGTGATCGCACCCAACGCGGCGATCGTCGCCGGGCTGCGCGCGCGGTGCCCGGAGCTGCCCATCATCGGCTTTCCCAAGGGCGCGGGGGGCAAGCTCCCGGCCTATGCGAGGCTGACCGGGGTCGATGCGGTGGGGCTGGACGAAACGGTCGATCCGGCCTGGGCGGAGGCTGTGCTGCCGCCGGGGATGCCGGTGCAGGGCAATCTCGATCCGCTCGCGCTGATGGCGGGCGGCGCGGCGCTGGACGAGGGCATCGACCGGGTGCTCGCGGCCTTTCCCGAACGGCCGCACGTCTTCAACCTGGGCCATGGCATCGGCCAGCATACGCCGGTAGGGCACGTCGAGCAGCTGCTCAGACGAGTGAGGGGCGGATGATCGAAAGGCTGGCCGTGGCGTATCAGTGGTTCCTGGCGGCGCACATCATCTTCGTGGTGTTCTGGATGGCGGGGCTGTTCATGCTGCCACGCTATCTGGTCTATCATCAGGAGGCGGTGCGGGCCGGGCGCACCGACGAGGCGGCGCAATGGGTCGAGCGCGAGGGCAAGCTGCGCGGAATCATCCTGACGCCCGCGATGATCGCGGTCTGGGCGCTGGGGATCACGCTGGCGACGATCGGGCAGCACTGGCAGGAGGGCTGGCTGCACGCCAAGCTGCTGTTCGTGCTGATCCTGTCGGGCTATCACGGCTGGGCGATCGGCTATGCGCGACGGCTGGCGCGTGGCGAGATGCGGCTGCCCGACCGGACGCTCAGGATGCTGAACGAAGTGCCCGCGCTGGGGGTGGCGCTGATCGTGGTGCTGGTGGTGGTGAAGCCGCTGTAAGGCGCTTGACGGGGGTTCGCGGCCCTCTTACCTCATATTCTTAGTCGCGGCCGGCGTCCTGCCGGCAACGCGCTTCTTTCCAGCTTCGTGACCTGACCCGCCTGTCGAGCGCCGTCCGAGCCCTACGGATATCCCATGCACCTGAAAGACCTGAAGAAAAAGACGCCCGCCGAGCTGGTGAGCATGGCCGAGGAGCTGGGCGTCGAGGGCGCATCCACCTTGCGCAAGCAGGATCTCCTGTTCGCGATTCTGAAGGTCCAGGCCGAGAATGGCGACCTGATCATGGGGCTGGGCACGATCGAGGTGCTGCCCGACGGGTTCGGCTTCCTGCGCTCGCCCGAGGCCAATTATCTCGCCGGTCCCGATGACATCTATGTCTCGCCCAACCAGGTTCGCAAATGGGGCCTGCGCACCGGCGATACGGTGGAGGCGGAGATCCGCGGTCCCAAGGATGGCGAGCGTTACTTCTCGATCACCAAGCTGACCGCGGTCAATTTCGACGACCCCGATGCGGTTCGCCACCGCGTCAATTTCGACAATCTGACGCCGCTCTATCCGGAATCGAAGCTGACGCTCGACAGCTTCGATCCGACGGTGAAGGACAAGTCGGCGCGCGTGATCGACATCGTCTCGCCGCAGGGCAAGGGCCAGCGCACGCTGATCGTGGCGCCGCCGCGCGTCGGCAAGACGGTGATGCTGCAGAACATGGCGCGCGCGATCAGCGAGAACCATCCGGAGGTGTTCCTGATCGTGCTGCTGATCGACGAGCGGCCCGAGGAGGTCACCGACATGCAGCGCTCGGTGAAGGGCGAGGTCGTCTCCTCGACCTTCGACGAGCCCGCGACGCGCCACGTCCAGGTCGCCGAGATGGTGATCGAGAAGGCCAAGCGGCTGGTCGAGCACAAGAAGGACGTGGTGATCCTGCTCGACTCGATCACGCGGCTGGGGCGCGCCTACAACACGGTGGTGCCGTCGAGCGGCAAGGTGCTGACCGGCGGCGTGGATGCCAATGCGTTGCAGAGGCCCAAGCGCTTCTTCGGCGCCGCGCGCAACATCGAGGAGGGCGGGTCGCTCTCGATCATCGCCACCGCGCTGATCGACACGGGCAGCCGCATGGACGAAGTGATCTTCGAGGAGTTCAAGGGCACCGGCAATTCCGAGATCGTGCTGGACCGCAAGGTGGCGGACAAGCGCATCTTCCCGGCGCTGGACGTCGGCAAGAGCGGGACGCGCAAGGACGAGCTGCTGGTGGACAAGGGCAAGCTCAGCAAGATGTGGGTGCTGCGCCGCATCCTGATGCAGATGGGCACGACCGACGCGATGGAGTTCCTGCTCGACAAGATGAAGAACTCGAAGACTAACGAGGACTTCTTCGACAGCATGAACCAGTAGCGGAGCGCGGCGTGCGGCAAGCTGCCGCAAGACTCGCGCCCGCTCGGCCGGCGGGCAGGCGCGAAGCGGCCTGACCCGTCCGACGACAGGCCATGCTTCGCCGGGTCCGCCCTACTG
>CAXTWJ010000053.1:0-12016 GCA_964247925.1 uncultured Sphingomonas sp. | reverse complement strand
ACACAAGCAGTGGCACGGGCGTTACCGCGCCCGGCGCATGATCGACGACACGACCGCGCTCTATCGCGACCTTCTCCATGAACGATACAGGGACGAACGGATGACGAGGACCAGGATCGGCTTCATCGGCGCGGGCGGCATCGCGCACCGGCATTTGGGCGTGCTGGAGCAGTTCGAGGACGTCCAGGTCGTCGCGGTGGCCGACGCGGACCGAGCGCGCGCCGAGGACGCCGCCGCGCGGGTCGGCGCACGGGCGTTCGACGATGCCGACGCCATGCTCGATGCGCAGGAACTGGACGCCGTCTTCATCTGCGTGCCGCCGTTCGCGCACGGCGCGCCCGAGCGGGCGGTGCTGGCGCGCGACCTGCCGTTCTTCGTCGAGAAGCCGGTGGCGCTCGACCTGGACGTGGCCGAGGCGATCGCGGACGAGGTGGCGGAACGCGGGCTGGTGACCGCGGTCGGCTATCACTGGCGCTATCTCGACGTGGTGGATCAGGTGCGGGCGCTGCTGCACGAGACGCCGGCGCGGCTGGTGTCAGGCTATTGGCTGGACGGGACGCCGCCGCCGCGCTGGTGGTGGAAGCAGGACCAGTCGGGCGGGCAGATGCTGGAGCAGACCACGCACCTGATCGACCTCGCGCGCTATCTGCTGGGGCCGGTCACCCGCGCCTATGGGCTGGCGAGCCATCTCGACCGGGACGCCTTTCCGGGGCTGGACGTCGCCACCGTCTCCACCGCCAGCCTGCGGTTCGCGAGCGGCGCGGTGGGCAATTTCGCCTCCACCTGCCTGCTGAACTGGAACCACCGCGTCGGGCTGCACCTGTTCGGCGAGGGAATGGCGGTCGAGCTGACCGACCATGACGTGATGATCGACACAGGTGAGGGCCGGCCGGTGACGGGCAACGGCTCCGACCCGGTGTGGCGCGAGGACCGCGACTTCATCGATGCGGTGCAGGGCAAGGCGAACGCGATCCGCTGTCCCTATCCGGAGGCGGTCGAGACGCTGCGGCTGGGGCTCGCGATCGGCGAGTCGGCGCGCACGGGCCAGGCGGTGACGCTCACGGCGGAGAAGGAGGCGGCGCTTGTCTGAGTGGCGGCACGTCAGATCGCTGGGCGTCGAGCGCCCGTTCCAGGCCTTTTTCGCCGGCTATGACGAAGAGCCTCCCGGCGAGGGCGAGGTCCGGCTCGACACGCTCTACACCGGGCTGTCGGCGGGGACGGAGCTGACCTTCTACAAGGACACCAACGTCTATCTGCGCTCGCGCTGGGACGCGGGCCGAGCCGTGTTCGTCGCGGACGAGCCGCAGCAGCACTTCCCCATGCCCTTCCTGGGCTACATGGAGGTGGGCCGGGTGGCGGAGTCCAACGCCGCCGGCTTCGCGCCGGGCGACGTGGTCGCGGCGCCCTGGGGGCACAAGACCGGGCATACCGCCAACCCGTCCGCCGACGTGCTGACGATCCTGCCGCCCGAGATCGATCCGATCCTGGGGATCTATGTCGGGCAGATGGGGCCGATCGCGGCGAACGGCATCCTGCACGCCGACGCCGAGCTGATCGGGCCGGGCGCGCCGACGCTGGGCGCCGGCATCGCGGGCCGGCCGGTGCTGGTGATCGGCGCGGGCGTCGTGGGCATCTTCGTCGCGCTATTCGCGCAACGCGCGGGCGCGAGCGAGGTGGTGATCGCGGACCCCTCCCCCTTCCGCCGGATGCGGTGCGAGTGCCTGGGGCTGACGGCGATGGACGAGGAAGGTGCGTGGCAGCACGCCAAGTCGCGCTGGCTGCACGGGCCGGACGATCGCGGCGCCGACGTGGTGTTCCAGACGCGTGCGGACAGCCATTCGCTGCATCGCGCGCTGAAGGCGCTCCGGCCGCAGGGGACGGTGATCGACCTCGCTTTCTATCAGGGCGGCGCGGACGGCGCCCGGCTGGGCGAGGAGTTCCATCACAACGGCCTGTCGATCCGCTGCGCGCAGATCGGCCGTGTGCCGCGCGGGATGGCGTTCGCCTGGGACAAGGCGCGGCTCGCGCGCGAGACGGTCGATCTGCTCCGCGCGCGGGGCGAGGAGATCAAGGGGCAGGTGATCACGCACATCGTGCCGTATGACGACGGGCCGGCGTTCCTGAAGCGGCTGGTGGAGGAGCGGCCCGAGTTCCTGCAGATCGTGTTCAAGGTCGCGGACTGAGTGGCGCGCGGGGAGAACGGGCACGATCCCGCCGACCCGATCCGCATCCTGTTCGTCTTCGCCTGGCTGGTGGTGGGCGGCGAGGAGACGGAGGTCCGGCTGCTGGCCGAGGCGCTCGACCCCGCGCGCTACAGGCTGGAGGTGGTCGCGTGCTTTCGCAAGGAGGGAATGCCCGAGCAGACACACGCGCAGCTGGAGGCGCTGGGCGTGGCGGTCGATCGCACGCCTTACCATCTCGGCTTCGACGAGACGGTGGCGTATCTGAAGGGCAAGCTGCCCGCCTATCACCTCGTCGTGGGATGCCAGGGCGTCGCCGACCTGTATCCGGCGCTGGCAGGGCTGCACCTGCGGCCGCCGCTGATCGAGCATGGCGGGCTGGTGAGCGAGGCGCTGGGCGGGCCCAAGCACCTGACCCACCGCTATGTCGGCGTGTGCCGCTCGATCCGCGACGCGGCGGCGAGCCGGATGCCGGGGCGCGAGGACCATGCGATCGAGATCCCGTCGATGGTCGATCTGCGCGCGTTCGACCCCGCCGACCGGCCGCTGCTGCGGCGCGAGCTCGGCATTGGCGACGACGTGCCGCTGATCGGCTGGGTCGGGCGGCTGGACGCCAAGAAGCGGGTGGAGGACTTCGTCGCCGCCGCCGCGCTGGTCCGCGCGCGGCGACCGGCGGCGCGCTTCGTCGTGATCGGCGGGCCGGACGCGTTCATGCCCGATTATGCCGATCGCCTGCGCGATCAGGCGCGCGACGCGGGGCTGGACGGGGTGCTGCACTTCCTGGGCGACCGGGCGGACGTGCCGCAGCTGCTTGCGGGGCTGGACGTGTTCTGCTGGCTGTCGCGCGGCGAGGGGATGCCGCACGTCATCGCGGAGGCCGGCGCGGCCCGGCTGCCGGTGATCGCGACCGCCGACAACGGCGCGGTGCAGCAGATCATCGACGGGGTCAGCGGCCTGTTCGTGCCGCACGAGGCGCCGGAGGCAGTGGCGGACGCGATCGTCGCGCTGATCGACGACCCCGCCCGCAGGCGCGCGCTGGGCGAGGCGCTGCGCGCCCATGTCGAGGCGAGCTACTCGACCGCCGCGGTGGTGCCGCGATGGGAGCGGCTGTTCGCCGACGTCCTCGCCGGGCGGCCCGCGCCCGCGCGTCCCGGCACGCTGTTCCGGTCGTTCTTCCAGGGCGGGTTCGAGTGCTCGACGCATCGCCGCGCGCAGGACGGCGCGCGCGTGGACGTGATCGCGGCGAGCCGGCACGACGGCAACGCCGAGCAGGAGTAGCGGACGCTTGCCGACCTGGGCCTGCTCACCGTGCGCGACGGGCTGCGCTGGCACCTGATCGAGACCGCGCCGGGCCGGTTTGACTGGTCGAGCCTCGAGGCACAGCTCGCCGCACAGGAGCGGACGGGGACGCAGGTGATCTGGGATTTGCTGCACTATGGCTACCCCGACGGGCTGGACATCTGGCAGCCCGGCTTCGTCGAGCGGCTCGCCGCCTTCGCCGCCGCCGCGGCGCGGGTGATCGGGCCGCGCACGGCCGGCCCGCGCTTCTACGCGCCGGTCAACGAGATCAGCTACTGGGCCTGGGCCGGTGGTGACGGCGAGCGCATGAACCCCTTCGCGCGCGAGCGCGGGCTGGAGCTGAAGGCGCAGCTGGTCCGCGCCGCGCTGGCCGCCACCGACGCGATCCGCGCGGTCGATCCGCACGCCCGCTTCGTCCACGCCGATCCGGTGCTGGGCATCGTCGCCGATCCCGCCCGGCCATGGGACGCCGACGAGGCGCAGCAATACCGGCTGGAGCAGTTCCAGGGCTGGGACATGATCGCGGGCGACGTCTGGCCGCTGCTGGGCGGCGCGCGCGCGCAACTCGATATCGTCGGCGTCAACTTCCACGCCAACGACCAGTGGGTGCATGGCGGCGCCACGATCGAGCAGGGCGAGCCGCTGTTCCGGCCGTTCCGCGAGATGCTGGCGGAGGTGTACGCGCGCTACGGCCGCCCGCTGTTCGTGGCGGAGACGGGGATCGAGGGCGAGCGGCGGCCGGCCTGGCTCCGCTACATCGCCGCCGAGGTGCGCGCGGCCATGCGGCTGGGCGTACCGATGGAGGGCATCTGCCTGTATCCTATCCTGAAGCACCCGGGCCGGGACTATCGCCGCGACGGCCTGCTGGAGCACACGCCCGAGCCGGCGGGGCGCGTGCCCTACCCGCCGCTCGCGGCGGCGGTGGCGCAAGAGCAGGCGCGGCTGGGGATCGCCGTCGCATGACGGCGGCGGCGGAGATCGGCGCGCTGCTCGCGACGATCGACGCCGGCGCCTCCGGCCTGACGCTGTGCCGGGTCGCGCGCGAGGTGCGGCTGGCGGCGCGCCCTATGACGGGGTGACCGCGCTGCAGGTGCTGGCGGGCACGCTCCGGCTGTTCCTGCCCGGGGGCGAGCGGGTGGTGGCGCGGTCGGGGCCGCTGGTGCTGCTGCCCCCCGGCATCCGCCCACAGATGGCGAGCGGGTCGGGCGCCCGCGGCGCGCTGGCTGGCTGATCGCGGACGCCACGCGCGGCCGGACGCCCGAGCTGACGGTTGCCGCCGCGCGGATCACGGGCACGGCCGAGCGGTCCCTGTCGGCCGTGCTCGTCGCGCGCCTGTCCGACCTGCCGGAGGGGCGCGGCGCGCTGGCGATGCTCCGGGCCGAGCTGGCGCGCTCGGAGCCGGGGTGCTGAAAACGACGCCGGGCGCCTTCGTGCAGCGCGCGCGATTGTCGGAGGCCGCGACGCTGCTCAGGTCGGGCGACCTGCCGGTCAAGGCGATCGCGGCGGCGACGGGTTCGCCGACCGCAGCCATTTCTCGCGCTGCTTCGGCGCGGCTTGTTGCGGGCCGGTAACGGCATGGGAAGCGCCTGGTCGATCGATAACACGTTGGGCATGGACTACGGCGACAACAATGCGCACTCGTCGCAGAGCGCCGACGGCAGCTCGTCGTCCGACTCGAGCGGCCACGACGTCAGCCTGAACTCGGACAGCAACAGCCTGCTGAGCTCGGTCACCGACGAGCTGGGCATCACGCACCACGACGCGGCGAACTAAGTCGAAGCTCAGCTGCTTGAACGGGGGCGGGTCCTTGGCCCCGTCCCCTTCCTCCCGTCAGGGCTGCACCCTATCGTGCCCGCTTCCGCGTTGATCGCCCCCGACAATCGCCTGCTCGGCTGGTCGCTCACCGACCTGACGCTGTATGGCACCCAGCCCGTCCCCGGCATGGTCGTCGGACGCGCGGGCGACGCGATCGCGACATCCGATAACGGGCCGGACACGGTGGTCGTCCCCAGCGACCCCGCCGCCCTCGCCCCCGCCTTTCACGACGTCGCCGGCGGGCAGACCACGCTGCTGGACGGCGGCGCTCATGACGGCGGTGCCGCCTCGCCCGGCGCTCGAATCGCGACACAATGATGCGCCGGCAGGCGGAGGGCAGCGACCGGCAGGCGACGTCGTCCGCCGCGTTCAAGTTCCTGCGGCTGCTGCTGCAGAGCCTGATGATCGGCATCGGCGCGCTGCTGATCGTGGACGGCAAGATGCTGCCCGCGTCGATCTTCGCCGCCAACGTGCTGCTCGGCCGCAGCCTCGCGCCGCTGGAGCTGGCGGTCACCGGCTGACGCGCGATCACCCAGGCGGTGCAGGCCGGGCGCCGCGTGCAGACGGCGCTGCTGCGCGCGCCCGCGCGGCCCCAGCGGACGAGGCTGCCGACCAACGACGTGGATCTCCGGGTGGAGAACGTCACCTTCGTGCCCCCCGGCGCCAAGCGGCCGGTGCTGAGCAAGGTGTCGCTCAGGATCGAGCCAGGCGAGGCGGTCGGCATCGTCGGCCCGAGCGGGGCCGGCAAGAGCTGCCTCGCGCGGCTGATGGTCGCGGTGACGGCGCCGACCGACGGGCTGGTCACGATCGGCGGCGTGGAGGGCAAGCACTGGACGCCCGCCGACCTGTCGCGGTCGATCGGCTACCTGCCCCAGACGGTGGCGCTGTTCCCCGGCACGGTCCGGGAGAACATCGCGCTTCACCAAGGCGCACGACGCCGAGGTGGTGCAGGCGGCGCAGCGGGCCCGTGTTCGGTTCGCCACGCCTGCTAGTGCTGGATGAGCCCAACGCGCATCTGGACGCGGACGGCGAGGGGGCGCTGGCGCATGCGCTCGCCACGCTGAACGCGGAGGGCTGCACCATCGTGCTGATCGCGCATCGGCTCTGCCCGATCGCGCATGTCGATCGGGTGATCGTGCTCTCCCACGGCGAGCTGCAGCTGACGGGCCGCGCGCGCGCGTGTTCCGCAGGTCAAGACCGAGCTGGTCCGCTCGATCGCGCGCGAGCCGATGGAGGGACACGGCCGATGAAGCTCGATTTCCTGCAGCTGGCGGCGCGGGCGCGCCCAGGGAGCTGCTGCCGCGCCGGCTGATCGAGCGGCGGATGCGCCAGCTGGACAGCCGGCCGCTCGACTCCGCCGACGCACGATAGGCATAGGCCTGCTGGCGGCGAGCGCGTTCGTGCTGATCTTCGCACTGTTCGCGGCCTTCGCCCCCATCTCCGCCGCGGCGATCGCGCCGGGCACGGTGCAGGTGACGGGCGACGCCTTCGCCGCGCAGCGGCGGGCGCGGGCTTCGTCACGCGCGTGCTGGTGCATGAGGGCCAGGCGGTCCGCGCGGGGCAGCCGCTGGTGCCGCTGAACGGCGTCCGCTCGGGCGCGCAGCTCCGCCAGGCGCAGGCGCGTCACGACGGCCTGCGCGCGCTAAAGGCGTGGCTGGCCGCTGAGCGCGACGGGGTCGAGCCCCTCGCCTTCCCCGCCGACCTGACCGCGCGCCACACCGCGTCCGTGCGCCAGCTGGCGCTGATCCAGGATCAACTCGCCGACTATCGCCAGCTCTACGCCAAGGGCTTCGCGCGGCTGACCATCCCCAGCGGCCGGCCGCTGATCGTGACCGCGCAGATCAAGCCCGCCGACATCGACGACGTGAGGCTGGGGCAGGAGGCGATCGTGCGCTTCTCCACGATCACCCGCACGGCAAGACGACCTTCAAGGGCCATGTCGTGACGCTGTCGCCCGCGCAGATCGGCGAAGCGGGCTGTGCTTATTCCATCAGGACATCGGCGTCCACACGGATGGCGCGGTGTCCTTTCACGGCGCGGACGGTTCGACGCAGACGTGGAGAGCAGCCACGATCTCGACGCGACGCTGGACGTCCACACGCTGACGACGGCGGCGGTCGATATGACGAATGGATCCGGCGCCGGCTAGACGCGCACCGCGCCCGCCGCGCGCACGGCGGCGACCGTGGGCCAGCCGTTGACCGCCATCAGCAGGTCCGCCTCCGCCAGGATGCAGCGCAGCACGTGCGCGCAGCCGTCCACGCCGTCGAGCGCCAGGCCGTAGAGGTAAGGCCGTCCGACGCCCACCGCGCGCGCGCCGAGCGCCAGTGCCTTGACGACATCCGTGCCCGAGCGGACGCCCGAGTCGAACAGCACCGGCACCTCGCCCGCGCCCGCGACCACGTCGGGCAGCAGGTCGATCGCGGCGATCCCACCATTGGCCTGGCGCCCGCCATGGTTGGAACAGTAGATCGCGTCCGCGCCGGCATCGACCGCGCGGCGCGCGTCGTCGGGATGGCAGATGCCCTTGAGCACGATTGGCAGCCTGGTGGTGGACTTGAGCCACGCCATGTCGTCCCAGGTCAGCACGCGCCCGAACGTCGCGCCCCAGGTCGCGATGGCGGCGGGCAGGTCCTCGGCGGGCGGTTTCCTGAGCAGCCGCAGGAAGGCGGGGTCGCTGAAATAGTTCTGCAGCACGTGGCCGCGCAGCTGCGGGAAGTTGGCGGTGTTGAGGTCGCGCGGCCGCCAGCCGGTGACCCAGGTGTCGAGCGTCACGACGATCGCCTTGTAGCCCGCCGCCTCCGCGCGCGCGATCAGGCTTTCGGCGACGCCCCGGTCTTTGGGCGTGTAGAGCTGGAAAAAGCCAGGCGTGTCGCCCAGCGTCGCCGCCACGTCCTCCAGCGGGTCGTTGGACAGCGTCGAGGCGCATAGCGGCACGCCCGTCATCGCCGACGCGCGACCGGCGGCGAGGTCGCCGTGGTTGTCCTGCGTGCAGATGCCGGTGACCCCGATCGGCGCCATGAACAGCGGCGACGGCAGCGTCAGGCCGAACAGCTCGATCGACAGGTCGCGGGCGCGCGCATCCACCATCATGCGCGGCACCATGCCCCAGTGCCGGAAGGCGGCGGCGTTCTGGTCCTGTGTCCATTCGTCCCCGCACCCGCCCTGGACATAGGTCAGCACCTGGGGCGGCATCGCCGCCTGCGCGCGGCGTTCCAGTGTCGCGAAGTCGACGGGCACGCGCGGCATCACGCCCCGCAGCCCGGCGCCGTAGATCAGGTTCTGGTAGTCGCCGTAATGGGGCATCAGAAATCCTCCAGCGCGGCAAGCAAGTGATCCACCTCGTCCGCCGTGTTGTAGTGGCACAGGCCGACGCGGACGAGGCCGCCGGTGTGGTCCAGGCCAAGGCGGCGGACGCATTCCACCGCGTAGAAATGGCCCGCCCAGGCGAAGATGTCGTGGGCGGCGAGATGTTCCGCGACCGCGGGTGGGGCTTGGCCGGCGAGCGTGAAGGCGAAGGTGGGGACGCGCGCCGCCATCGTCGCGGGGCCGTAGAAGCGCAGGCCGGGGATGCGGGACAGGCCGGCAAGGAGGCGGTCGCCGAGTTGCTCCTCATAGGCCGCGCTCGCGTGCATCGCGGCGATGAGGCGGGCGCGGCGGCTGTTGGCGTGCGGACTGATCTCGCCGCCCAGCCAGTCGATATACTCGATCATGCCGAGCACGCCCGCCTGCCCCTCGAACGAGGGCGTGCCCGTCTCGAACCGGTGTGCGCCCTCGGTCCCGGCGGGGCGGACCTTGTAGGCCTCGATGCGCTCGAGCAGGTCCGCCCGGCCCCACAGCACGCCCTGGTGCGGGCCGAAGACCTTGTAGGGCGAGCAGGCCAGCAGGTCGCAGCCCAGCGTCGCCACATCGACCGCGACGTGCGGCACGAGCTGCACCGCATCGACGAAGACGAGCGCGGTCGAGCCTTCCCGCACGGTCGCGCTGATCGCGGCGACATCGTTGATCGTGCCGAGCGCGTTGGAGGCGCCGCCGACCGCGACCAGCCGCGTGCGCGCGTCGAGCAGGCCTGGCAGCGTGTCGAGCCGCAGCCGGCCGGTGTCCGGATCGAAATCGAGCCAGCGGACCTCCAGCCCCTTGTCCGCCGCGGCCGCCAGCCAGGGCGCGACATTGGCGTCGTGGTCGAGCCGGGTGACGACGACGTTGTCGCCGGCCCGCCACCCACGCGCGAGCGCGCGCGACACGGCGAAGGTGAGCGAGGTCATGTTCGGCCCGAACGCGATCTCCTCCGCCCGGCCGCCGAGCAGGTCCGCCATCGCGGCGTGCGCGTCGGCGCTGAGCTGGTCCACCGCGCGCGAGGTCGCGAACGCGCCGCCCGCGTTCGCGGTGCCGCCGCGCAGGTGCGTCGCCATGCGGTCGATCGCGGCGGCGCAGACCTGCGTGCCGCCGGGGGCGTCGAAGAACGTTCGGTGATCGAGGGCCGGAAAGCGGGCACGGACGGCGTCGATCGGAAAGGTCATGACGTTGTGATTCCCGACTGCGTGGGTCGGTGCAAGGCCAACATGATCCTCCGCCGCCAGGGGGAGGATGTCAGGCCAGCTCGATCCAGGTCGGGGCGTGATCGCTGGTTTTCTCCCACCCGCGCACGTCGCGATCGACACCGGCCGCCTCCAGGCGCGGCGCCAGCGCCGGGCTGAGCAGCAGATGGTCGATCCGGAGGCCGGCGTCGCGTGCGTAGGCGTTCCGGAAATAGTCCCAGAAGGTGTAGATCGTCTCGTCCGGGTACAGTGCGCGGAGCGAATCCGTCCAGCCCTGCGCCAGCAGCCGCGCATACAGCGCGCGGACCTCCGGCGCGAACAGCGCGTCCTGCGTCCAGCGTTCGGGCTTGTACACGTCTTGGCTTGTCGGCATCACGTTGTAATCGCCCGCCAGCACCACCGGCGCGCCGCTGTCGAGCAAGGTCCGCGCGTGGCGCAGGAACGCCTCGAACCAGCGCAGCTTGTAGTCGAACTTGGGGCCGGGGCGCGGGTTGCCGTTGGGCAGATACAGCGCGCCCACCAGCACGCCCGCGACCGCCGCCTCCATGTAGCGGCTCTGCGTCGGGTCCGGATCGTCGGGCAGGCCGCGCCGGGTCTCCACCGGCAGGCCGGCCCGGCTGAGTATCGCGACGCCGTTCCAGCTCGGCTGCCCGTGCCAGATCGCGTGGTAGCCGGCGTCGCGGATCGCGGTCGCCGGGAACTTCGCATCGGGCGCCTTCAGCTCCTGCAGACATACGATGTCCGGCCTCGCTTCGCCCAGCCAGCGCAGCAGGACGGGGAGGCGGCCGTTGACGCCGTTGACGTTGTAGGTGGCGATCCTCACGCCGCCCTGGGCCGCGCCGCCCACCAGGCCAGACCGCCGGCCGCGAGCGCGGCGAGGCCGATGCCGGCGGCGACGCGGCGCTGCGCGGGGCGACGGAAGCCGCCGTCGATCTCTCCGCCCTGCCCGGCCTCGAACAGCGCGCCCTCCGTCTCCGGCGCATCATCCGTCTTGTTGAAATAGGTACCCAGGAAGCCGTTCAGCACCGCCGCGCCCAGATTGGGGGTGAGCGCCTGCGCCAGCACCAGCAGCGGCGCCGGCGCGCCGATCACGGTCGTGTTGCGCGGCCGGTCGGCGAGGCGGACCACCGCCTTGGCCACGGTCCGCGGGTTCAGCACGCCCGGCGGCACCGACAGGCGCTTGCCGACGTAATTGCCCGCGTGCTGGACGCCCGGCGTATCGACAAAGGTCGGATAGACATCGCACACATGGATGCGCGGATGGAGTGACAGCTCGCCCCGGATCGCCTGGCTGAAGCCACGCAGCCCGAACTTGCTGGCGCTGTAGGCGGCCGAGAACGGCGTCGCGAGGAAGCCGCCGACCGAGATCATATTGACGAAGGTGCCGTGGCCCTGGCGAAGGAACACCGGCAGCGCCGCGTGCGCGTCGTTCATGTGGCCGATAAGGTTGGCCTCGACGACCTGCCGGTGAGTCGCCATCGGCACGTCGGAAAACTTGCCCAGCGCGCCGATGCCGACATCGCTGAACCACAGGTCGATGCCGCCCAGCTGCTCGACCGCCGCACCGGCCAGCGCCCGCACGGCCTCGGCGTCGATCACGTCGGTGGGGTAGACATGCGCTTCCCCGCCCGCCGCGCGACAGCGCTCGGCGACGGCCTCCAACCCTTCCTGCCCGCGCGCGGCGAGGACCAGGCGGGCGCCGGTGACGGCGAAGGCTTCCGCCGTGGCGGCGCCGATGCCGCTCGACGCGCCGGTGATCACGATACGTTTGCTCATGCCGGCCCGAACGCCCGAGGGCGGGCAAGCGTTGCGGCTAGCGGAACGGCTTGCTGAGCCAGGGCGAGCCGGCCCAGCCGTATCGCCAGGGCCGGTCGGCGGCCTTGGTGATGCCGATGCGCGGGCCGACCACGATCGGCGGCTCCGCCTCTCGCGAAAGGAGGGCGAACGGCGGCCGGTCGAGCGGAACGCCGTCCGCCAGGCCCGTCACGCCCAGCGCGGCGCAGAGCCGGCCGGGGCCGGCGCAGAGCTGTCGGTCCGCCACGCCCCGCCGCTCGCGCATCCGCTCGATGCCATGGGTCGGCCGCAGCGCACGCAGCAGCACCGCCGCGCCGTCCTCGGCGCCGCCGACGATGTTAAGGCACCAGTGGAGGCCGTAGATGCGATACACATAGGCCTGGCCCGCCT
>CAXTWJ010000052.1:0-12046 GCA_964247925.1 uncultured Sphingomonas sp. | reverse complement strand
GGGGTGCCCTGCGCAGTGACGGCATCGCGGACCCTCTCGCGGCGCGAGCGGAGGAAGGCCCGACCGTCGACGATTGCCGAGGTGACGCCCAGTGAGATGCGATTGCCGGTGGCGGGGATCCAGGAGCGGCCCGTCTCGCGCAGGTAGTGGGCGGCCGCAGTGTCGCGCATCTGCTCGTAACAGCCGGCGGCTTCCTCGATCTTCTTGGCGAGTTCGATCTTCTCCTCGAGGTTGCTGGTGTTGATCTCCGAGCCATCCTGCTCGGCGATCAGGAGCCTGATCTCGTCGGTGAGGCGGTCGATGGTCGCGTGCTTCTTGCTCGCTGCCCGGTGGAAAAGGTTCACCAGGCCCCAGCCCAGCTCCTCGATGTCACGCTCGAGCGAGGTGTTGAAGAAGGTGGCGAACAGGTCGCTCCAGATGGCGGTGGTGGTGTGATCGAGCGCTTCGGTCGGCGGCGGAGCCATTCCGGAGAGGTCTTCGGGTCGCGGTTCGAGATGGCCGAGTTCGAGTGCCGCCAGTGCAGCGGCGAGGGACGTGGTCATGGGTGTTAGCCTTTCACCTGATCTGGCCGGCGGCCTATCCGCCGGATGCGCACCTCCTGGGCTGCCGAATGAGAGGCGACCGCACCGAGGGCGTCGCCCGAGGGGAACCTCGAAAGCCGGGGTGGTGCGGGCAGCCGCGGAGCGGCAACTCGGCCCGATCTTTCGCAGGTTGCGGACGTCTCGCGGCGGCCCATGTGCCGCATCCTCTGGCGGGGAGGCTCGCTGGCGTCAGGTGTCGTCAGGCGGGTGCCAGACCACCCGCGCCGCTGGACTGGCGCTTCTCAGGCAATCCGTAGCGATCGATGTCGTCAAGCATGGCTTTGCCGGTCGCGCACAGATGCACCATCGCCGGTGGATCGATCCTCAACCCGCCATCGTCACCGATGGCGTCGACGATGATCCGGAGCTGGAGAGCCAGATCCTCGCTCCGGGTCGCGGAATAGCGCGCGAGCTTCGCCACATCCGCGAACAGACCCGGGACGGGAAGGGCGGATACGTCAGCCCCCTCGGGAGGATGTCGCCGAGGGTCGACATCCTCCCCGTGCGCCAGCGCGACGACGTAGGTCGGCTGTTCCCAGTCGAAACTCTTCCAAGCATCCGACTGGTTGGCGCTGTCGATCGCGGCCCGACAGGCGGCGACAGCATCCCCCGCCTGCACCGTGATATCGCAACGATACATGGCAGGGCACGCTCGACGGTGAAGCGCTTGAGGACGGGGTTAGGCACAGGCGGCGTCCTGTCTGAGCGCGGCGGCGGCGCGATTGAAGTCGTCGAGCCAGCTGCCCATCCGGGTGCGGGCGTCGATCGGGAGGGCGGCCTGGGCCGCCTGGAACGCGAGCAGCTCGGTCGGTGCAGTGGCTTCGATTCGATCGATTTCGTCAGGCGGAAGCAGGCCGCGTTCGCGGATGAACTCGCTGATGCTGCCGGGACGCTGCATCGCGCCGCGACGGCCGAGGACCGGACGCCGCCAGAGTCCGTCGACGTTGCGGAGGCGGGGCTTGGCGCGCGCTTCCATCAGGACGATTATGCGCAGCTCGTCGGCCGACAGCTCCATCACTTCGTCGGGCTTCATGCTGCCGCAGAAGAAGCAGCTCGATTTCGGGGGGACCGGGAGGCCCGCGTCCGCGATTCGCCGCTCGCAGCGGTCGCGCGCCCACCCCCACTCGCGCAAGGGGTAGCGATACTCGTAGCGCGGATCCTCGCAGCCGACGGCGTGATGATAGCGCTGCGTGTCGCGGGCGGAGGCGTCATAGCCGATCAGCTTGACCACCCGGCTGCCCGCGTCCCAGCAGCGCCGGGCTGGCTCCCATTCTGTCGTCCAGGCGTCCTGGGCGCTCGCCTTCCATTTCTGCGAGCACGACCCCCGGTTGAACACGATCGATGGCAAGGTCGCGTTTGTGAGCATGTTCTCGGCGATCGTCGCATAGGGTGGCCAATGCTTGAAGTTGCGCGGGCGGTAGCGAACGATCTCCGAAGGGATGCCGCGTTCGGCGATCCAGCGCCGGAAGATTGGGATGAAGGCGTAGGTGCCCGCCTTTTCGGAGCCGGGATCGGCGAACAGCACCATATCGATCGGCTCGCCACGGTCAGCGAGCTCGACGATCATGGCGGTCGAGTCCACTCCTGCTCCCCAGGCCGCGATAACAGGCGCGCGCGTCATGGTTGGCGCTCGACGTTCCGGGGAGCCGGCAGCGCCAGCCATTCGGGTTCGTCGTCGGCGATGGGCAGGTCGCACTTGGCGGCCTCTTTCTCGTCGTAAACGGAGGCGTTGAAAAGCGGTCCGAAGCCGAAGTCATTGTTCCAGAAGCTGAGGCCGTGAACAGCGTCGCGCTTGGCGAGGACGAAACCGTAGGCCCCATCAACGGCGTTCGGCACCGCGGTCACGATGTCACCCGCGGCGGCGTCACGGCCGCGCTGATAAGCCGATAAGCACGCTTTTTGACGGCCGGGATCCTGCAGACCTGACGCGTCCCTGCGTCGCGGAAGCGCAGTCCCTTGCCTCCCGGGCCGGTAATCACCTCGAAGCGCGTGCGGGCTACGCCGTCGCTGAAGGTCAACGCCTCGTCGAAGACGATCGTCTGACCGGGTTTCGGGGTCGGCTTGGCGTCGGCAAGGCGCCGCTTCGTAATGTTGGCACGGCAACGCGCACGCCAATCGTTTGGCCATTCGCCTTCGATCGGGGTTAGTAGATCGAGGATTGAGGCCGGGCAATCGCTCTCGCACGGCCCCATGTGCTCCGTCATGTCCTTGTAGCCGAACGTGAGGCCGTCGCGCGCAGCAGGACGCGAAAACGTCAGGCAGACGATCGCGAAAACCTCGCGCTTGTCGTCGGCCTCGCGTCGCTCGGCAGCGGCATAATAGGTGTTGCCGACCATCGATGATTTCAGCACCGTCAGCCGGTGGTCGTCGCGTTCGTAGGTGAATTGATCGTCGAGATAAGCGCGCGGGGTATCGAAGCGCCCGGTGTCGCGCATTGAGAGCCAGCCCATGGCATAGTCCTTTCGGGATGGAGGTCAGGCGGCGAGGCGAACCGCGCCGAGCGTGCCGACGGTCGCGTCGACACGGCGGGAGAAGGCGGTAGCGTCGAGCAGCTCGGCGATTGGGGCAAGGTGGACCCTGCCCGCGGTCTCGCCGTTCGAGCAGCGATTGAAACTGATCTCGCCGTCGGGGAGAAAGCTGCGCGGTATGACCCGGATGCTGATATCGGGATGGCGCAGCTCCGACGTGCCATCGTCATGATCGGCACCGAGCGTGGTGTTGATGCGGACCACGTCGGGATCGAGCCCGATCGTTTCGGCGAGATGGGCAAGCGCGCGGCGGACCTGATAGTGAAAGGTCCGTTTGGCCGCGTGATCGCCGCCGACGCTGTTGCCGGCGATCGCAAGGAGGGCAGGGGAGGCGGAGATATCCGCGCGATCCGCGACGCACCGCAGGCGCAGTTCGGCAACGCTCGGCGCGGACCGCTCAGCACTATCGGCCAGATTGCGGATCAGCAGGATGACCGCCGCATCCTGGGCGATCGATTTGCCGGCACGGCGACAGTCATCGACCGCGGCATTGAGTGCGTGCAGAGCAGCTGGAACGGCTTCCAGGCCATCAGGGAACAGCGCCTGATTATGCCGGTACAACGTGTCGTAGATCATGGTCAGCCTCCGTCAGGCGCATCACGCGCCCAAAAGGCCGAAGGCGTCCTCTCCTCCGCCGGGACGATCCCGGCTCAGCCTTCGATGCAAAGAGGGGGCACGGTGAAGGCGGCGGCGGCGAAATGCGCTCTCACCGCCTCGAACGTGCCCAATTGCTCGACAGTCTCTTCGCCGATCAAGATCCGATCTTCCTCATCGGCGGTGAAGCTCGTGGCATCGCCGTCGCCGGTAAATACGACCCGCTCGGCCCCCCACTGACCCGAATAGGCGCCGGACCACCGGACGAATGGCAGATGTTCGACGGCGCAAAAGGCCTCCAAATCCTCGAAGCGGCCCCATGCGACCTCGTGCGCCATCAGGGTGAGGGAGGTGCCCGGCACCAGCTGCGAGAGCGTGAAGTCCTCGCTATCCCAGTCGATAGAGAGGCCCTCACCGTTGATGATCGCAGCCAGATCGAGCAGCTGCTCGCCGCGCAAGTTACCGCCGATGGTGATGGTCGCGGAAACGCGGTCGGCCATGGTAGATCCTTCCTGTCGTTGACGTCCGGGTGTTCCGGGTGATGTTCGCCGCAGTGCGCGGCGGCAAAAACCGAGCCGCGTCCTCTCCTCCCGGCGGTTGCATCGGGCTCGGCCATTGCCCGAGCGGCTACGAAGCTGGTAAGCCGGGCTGCCGCGGCGACGTGGTGGGGCCTAGAAACCTCGTGGATCAGAGCCGGTTCGATCGACCGGGTGGCGGACGCGCATGTCCACGGCCCCCCGGCCTAACGGGGTGCGCGCCGGGCTTACCCCCGGTTTTCTCGCCCCGGGTTCGAAGCCACCCCGCGCCCGGGGCGCGTCGCCGGCTTCGCTAGTCGGAGCTTGCGATGGTCACACCTAGACTGGAAATGCACCGCCACCCTTCGCCAGACGAAGAGCCGCTTGCTCTGAAGCCAGGCGACCGATCCGCGAGCGGGCCGCTATCATACGGGCAACTATTCGGCGCGCGGCTTAAAGCCGGCCGAAAGTCGCGCGGACGATCGCAGGCGCAATTGTCGGCCGAGACGGGCGTTACCGCAGCCTATATTTCGTCGATCGAGCGCGGGATCGCTAATCCGACGCTCGAGACGATGATGACGCTCGGCGACGCCGTGGGGTGCGAGGTCTGGCAGATGATCGCCGCGCAGCCGGCCGTAAGCGCGATTGTCGATGATCGGTAAGCCACAAATCGCTCAGATCGCCTTCGAACAACTCTGCCCATCGTTAATCGGCGATCTCGCGAACATAGCTGGCGGTGCAAGGCCAATCCATGAAGGTCGGGCCGTGGCCATCGACATCATAGTGGTGAAGCTCGATGACGTCCCCGGATACGCCGAGGCGGAGGAGGTGGAGCAGGGCGGCAAGGCTGTCCTTGCCGCCGCTGAACGCCACGACGATGCGCCGATAGGCGTGAAGGTCGGGCCCGGCAGTGATCGTCACGCCGCTTCACGGATCGGCTCGACGGTTATCTCGCTCTCGGCGAGGCCGGTTGCGCGGAGAAGGAAGCCGGCGGCAGCCTCGGCCTTCGCCGCTGCGGTCATCAGCGCGCGGTTGTCGCGCTTCAGAACGCGGAGCCAGGAGCCGATGTAGTTCGCGTGGTCGTCGAGATGGGAGGTCGGCAACATGAGATCTGCGCCCAGCAGCGCGGCGGTCATCTCCGCGCAGAGCTCTTCGAAAGCATAAGCCTCGTCGCCGAACTTCTTCCCGAAGTCGCGGTTCAGCCGATCCGCATGGCCCGTCCAGTGACCGGCCTCATGGGCGAGGGTCGATGCCCAGTAAGCGCGCGTCGAGAATTGCTCGATCGCGGGCATGGTGATGCTGTCGGCGGTGCGGTCGTAGAACGCCCTGTCGCCCCGGATGTTGACGGTCGCGGGCAGCGCGTCGACGAACCGCCGCGCCCGGTCCGGCAGCGTGTCGGCGGCGGGCACGACGCTGAGCGGGGAGGGGTGGAAGCGCTCGGGCAGGCCATCGATCTGATCGGCATTGAAGACGGCGTAGCTCCGCAGCACCCGCCGCATCTCGTCCGCACTGTCGCCAGTGACCGGCGACTCCACGGTCTTGCTGTATGATTTGTAGAAGATCGCAATCTGCGAACGCTCGCCCTCGCGAACTTGCGCGCCGAGCGACTGCGCCTGCTTGTAGGTCATCCAGGTCCGGGAGTTGAACCCGGCGCTCTCGGCGACGAGCCATAGCCAGAAGCAGTTGATGCCGCGATAGGGATCGCCGGTCGCGCGTAGCGGTCGACCGCCGAGGCCCGGCCGCCATGGTTTGATCCAGGGCCGGACGCCAGCCTCCAGCTTGTCGATGATGGCGCCGGTAATGATGTCTGCGGGCGATGGCTTGTCGGTGGACTTGGGCACGATCATTCTCCTGAGCTGGTTGAGGCGGACCCGCATCGCGTCGGCATCTCGCCACGCGGGGCGTCGGGTCATAAAAAAAGGGCGGCACTCCGAAGAGCACCGCCCCAGTCGCCTCGAACTGCGGGTCAGGCGTCACGCCGCCTGGCTGTAATCCTCGTCTTGGCCGGTCGGCCGATCAGCCTCCTCGTCAGCGAGGACGGACGGATCGTCCAGGACGTCGTCATCCAGCTCCGCATCATCCTCGCCATGATCGGTGACGAAGCTCGAGCTGGTCGGAACGCGCTCGGGCTTTTCGGCACCGTCGAACCGCATGGCATCGGGCAGCCAGGCCGAAGCCTTCTCGCGGATCTCGGCCTCGACAATGCCCTGGCCGTTGCACAGCGACGCGCAGGTGCTGGCGAGTTCGCTCTTCTTGGCGTCCTTGTAGCGACCGCGCAGGATCGGACCCCCGATCTCAAAAAGCGCGTCGAGCATGACGTCTTTCTTGACGCGGCCGAAGAAGTTCTGGGCCGTCGGGCGCCACCACTGCGCCACCTGGATGTCGAGAATACGACCGAGATGATCGTGGAAGCCGTTGGTGCGGCCGCCTTCGGCGATGTTCAACGTCGGCTCCAGAGTCTGCGCGATCGAATAGGCGACCCAGGCGCCGCGAACCTCCTCGTCGAGCGAGCGGAAGGCGTCGAACCGCTCGGACATGGTGGTGTGGCCCGCCCAGCTCGTATCGAGGCGCTGGCGCTGGTCCTCGATGGTCTGCGACGCCATCGACCCCTCGTCACGAAAGGCGAAGATCGGCATCTGCGCTGCGTTGGTCTTCATGGTGGAGTGGTCGCGGACGTAGCTGGTCGCGAACACCACGCCCTGCGCCATCAGAAAGATGGTCAGATCGAGCGCGAACGCCGGGTCGCTGGCGAGGTGGGCGACGAGGATCTGCCGACGCTGGGTCGCGAGCTCATCGATCAGCGTGGCGCTGAACTTGGGCCCGTGATCGGCTTCGTCCGGCACATTACCGGTAATACCGGGATTGCCGCCATGTGCTTCGATCGCGCCGTTCGAATCAAACACCGGTTTTTCACTGAACAGCCGGGTATGCACTCGAGCCTGCCCATCCCCACCGATATAGACGAACGTGCCGAGCTGCGCCTTCACGGACGGATCGACCGCCTTGCGGGCGGTATCGATCTCGTCCAGCTCGCGCTCGATCGCCTCGAGACGGTTGTTCGCCGCCTCGGCTTCCGGGCTTCCCTCGGACAGGGTGCTTTCGAGCTGCTCGACCAAGTCGTCATTTTCGCTCGACAGATCGTCGACGCGAAACTGCTCTTCGTCGGTCAGCGCCCGCCCCGTCGCGTGGAACTCGTGGAGCTGGCGTTCCATGTCGTAGGGCACATGGGTGGCCGACACCGGCGTCACGAAAGCGAGACCCTGTTCCTCCGCCAGCTGCACCGCCGCGGCTTCGAGCTTCTTGGCGGCGAGCTCCTCCAGCAGATCGACGTCGATCCAGTTTTCGTCCCCGGTTTCCGCGGCGAAGAGATCGCCCTCGATCCGCCCGCCGGCGGCGACATAGGCGTCTCGTCCGACGAAGCGCGCCTTGGCGTCGTTGGCCCTCACCGTGCCGTTCAGGATCGCTCGGCGGATGTTGTCGGGCTGCTTTCCGTAATAGGCCTGCTTCATCTGTTCGAAGACGCGTTCCTGCCGGTCGGTGTCGGCCGTGACGGCATAGGCTTGGGCGACGCCCAGGTCGATTTCGCCGGCTCCGAGCGCATCAAAGATGGCGGATGCGAGGTCGGCGAGACGGAGGCGCTGCTCGACGAAGCGGACGGTCACCGCCTGCTGAATGGCGACCTCCTCGACGGTCAAGCCGAAGTCATCGATCAGGATCTTGAAGCCGACGCACTCGTCGGCCGGATTCATGGGCACACGCTGCCGGTTCTCGGTGAGGCTGGCGCCCACCGAATTCACGCCGTCGGCGAGGACCAGCACCGGCACCTCGTAATCCGCTGGGAGCGAGCCCTGGGTGATCAGCAGCTGGAGCGCGCGGAGGCGCCGGCCGCCCGCCTTCACGGTGAACGTGCCGCCCTTCTTGAGCGGGGTGACGACAAGGTTCTGCAGCAGCCCGCCATGGGCGAGAATGCTGGCCGCCAGCTCCGCGATGCCATGGTCGCGGTTGCGCTTGCGCACGTTGTCCTTCGAGAGCGAAAGGTTCTTGACCTTCACGGACTGGATCATTGGTCGTACTCCATGAGAGATGCGCGCCGTGTCCGACGGTCGCGCGAGCCTGCTCATCAGGCCCACCAAGCCGAAGGCTCCCTCCCCTCCCTCGGCAGGGCGGGGAGAGAGGCCGTTTGGATTAGGCGCCGATGCGCTCGATCACAGCCGGGGCGCTGCTGACGGGGACGAACAGGCGCGTCCTGTGCTGGATGATCTCCGAGAAGCAGCCCGCCGCCTTCAGCTCGGCGAGCCGCGTGTGCGGCCAGTCGATAAGCTCGAGGCGCTGCTGGCCGGCGACCAGGCTGCGCTTCAGCCGGTAGGGCCCGACCGCGGTGGTTTCCCCGGTGGTCATGACGTGTTTCGCGGTTTCCTCACCGGACACGACGATGGTCGCGGCGATGCCGAACGCGGCGGCGAGTTTCGGGACGATCGGCGCGGGGACGAGCCGGCCGAGAAACGACTGGCCGTCGTCGGTGGTCAGGCGCCACACCTGCACATGGTCGTCGGGAAGGCGGTCCCAGACCGGCAAGAGCAGGCCGGCGACGAGGTAGATCGTGCTGCTGCGGGTCTTGCCCCGCATCTCATCGACCTCGGCCGACCACAGTGCAGCAAACTCCTCCTCACTCGCTTCCTCCCACATCGTCTCCAGAAGCAGATCCTGCCGGATCCGCTCATTGCGGGTCGGCCGCATCAGCTCGTAGCGGCGGACGATCTCACCATCGTCGTCGGTCAGCGAGTAGGTCTCGCACCGGATCGCCGCCTTGCCCGACTTCCGGTTGACCATGGGGCGGGCATCGTCGCCGAGCACACGCATCGCGCGATCGAGGGCGAGAGGTTTGTAGCGTTCCTCCGTTTCGAGGCGGAGGATCTCGGTCTCGGCGCCGCTCACGGGATCGCGCCGGATGACCGTGCGATCGAGGATGGTGATGCGCTCGGCGGTGATGCTCTCGACGCCGACGTCGAGCGTGCCCGCCTCCCGGGCCGCCTCGACGCGTGCCTCGATCAGGCCGAGATATTCGTCGAAAATCGCGTTCTGCAGCGCGATCCGCAGCGCCAGGATGCGGTTGAGCCACCGCTGAATGGGCGGGAGCTCCTCCTTCAGCCCGCCACCCTCGCCCTCCAGGTCGAGCCCGGTGAGCTGCTGGAAAATGCCGAAGGTGACCGAGCGTAGCTTGCCCTCGGCGAGCAGCCGGAACCAGGTCTCGAGCGCCTCCTTGGCGTAATCGCTCTCAAGATTGTCGCGGGGATCGAACAAGCCCTGACCACCGGTCTGACGTTGGCCCCGGGTCAGGGCGCCCAGGCTGTCGAGCCGGCGCGCGATCGTCGAGATGAACCGTCGCTCGCCGCGACAGTCCGTCGAGACGGGGCGGAACAGCGGCGCCGACGCCTGATGCGTCCGGTGCGTGCGACCGAGCCCCTGGATGGCGGCATCCGCGCGCCAGCCTGGTTCCAGCAGATAGTGGATGCGGCGCGAGCGGTTCTCGGCCGAGAGGCTGGCGTGATAGGAGCGGCCGGTGCCCCCGGCGTCCGAGAAGATGAGGATCTTCTTCTCGCCGCGCATGAAGGCGTCGGTCTCGGCGAGATTGGTGCGGGGGCTTCGATTTTCGATCCGCTGGCGGCCAGCGATGTCGACGACGATACGCCGGCTCCGCCCCGTCACCTCGGCCACGGCATGGGTGCCGAAATGCCCGATGATGTGATCGAGCGCCGAGCCGACGATCGGCAGCGCGCCGATCTGCTCCACCATGTCGTCGCGCATGCGGAGCGCCTCCTGGCTCAACACCGGGCGTCCATCCTCGTCCGTCATCGGCTCGGAGCGCGTCTTGCCGGTATCGTCGACGAAGGTTTTCATCTGTCGGACGGGGAAGGCCGCCATCAGGTAATCCATCAGGAATTCGCGTGGGGAAAGCTCGATGTCGAGGTTGGCGCGCTCCTCCGCCCCGAGGCCGGCGAGCGCGCGATTGAGCATGGCCTCGGACGTCGAGACGAGCTGGACCACTACGCTGTCGCCGTGGGCGAGATCGGCGCGCATGGCGGGGATCAGCGAAGGCAACTTCATCCCGATCAAGAGCTGGCCGAAGAATCGCTGCTTAGTCGATTCGAAGATCGACAGCGCCGCCGCCTTGGCCCCCCCGTTGTAGGTCTCCTTGGAGAAACTGTCGGTGATGCGGGTCGCGTCGAGTGCGGCGCGGAGATTGGCGTGAATGATCGCCCACGCATCTGCATAGGCATCATACACTGTGATCTGATCGACCGCGAGCCGATGCTCCAGGATGTCGTACTCGACCCCGGCGAAGCTCAACGCGCGCGCGGCGTAGAGCCCCTGCATCTTGAGGTCGCGCGCGATCAGCTCCAGCGCCGCGATGCCATCACGGCGCAGGCTTTCCACGAACGCCTTGCGGTCGGCGAACGCCGTGCCCGGCCCCCACAGGCCGAGGCGGGTGGCGTAGGCGAGATTGTTGACGTCCGACGCCCCGGTCGCCGAGACGTAGAGAATGCGGGCCCTCGGCAGGAGGTTCTGCAGGCGGACCCCGGCGATCCCCTGGTCGGAGCCGTCCTTGGTGCCGAACCGGCCCTCACCGCCGGCGACGCCCGCCATTTCGTGCGCCTCGTCGAACACGATCATGCCGTCGAAGTCGGTGTCCAGCCAGTCGAGGATCTGGCGCAGCCGCGTGCCCTTGTCGCCGCGATTAGAGCGCAGCGTTGCATAGGTCAGAAAGAGGACGCCATCGCTGGCGCCGATCGGGGTGCCGAGCTTCCATTGATTGAGGTGCTGGATGTCGAGCGGGAGACCGCCGACCGCGGTCCAGTCGCGCCGGGCGTCCTCGAGCAGCGTCTCGGTCTTCGAAATCCAGACGTGCTTGCGGCGACCGCGCAGCCATTGATCCAAGATAATGGACGCGACCTGGCGCCCTTTCCCGGCGCCGGTGCCGTCGGCGAGGAAGAAGCCACTCCGGTAGCGCTGGCCCACTTCGTCGAGCGTCAGCGACAACCCCTCTTCGGCGACCCCGAAGCGCCCCGGGAGGTCGCGCTCGAACGCGTCGCCGGCGTAGATCAGGGTTTCGAGCTGAGCGTTCGACAGCACCCTGTCGTCGACGATGCGGACCGGAAGCTGGGGCCGATATGACGGCTGTGGCGCCGTGATCGACCCCATGGCGATCGATTCCACCAGCGCCGTGGGATGCTCGGACGCCTGCGCGAGCACGATGCGGCTCGGGCGATAGGGGAGGTAGACCCCCACGGCTTCGCCGACGGGAGCGGGATCCGGCAGCACGCCATAGTCGATGTTGCGTGCTTCGGTCGACGCGCATGCGCGGGCGGTCGGCGCGGCGAGCCTGGGGCGGCCGACCAAGCCGCCGAGCAGCGATGGCGACCGAGACGGGGCGGGAACCCTTGGTGACGTCGCCAGAGGCGCAGCTATCGCCGTCGTGATGGCATCGAGCGCGGCCGCGAGCGTGTCGCAGCGGACAATGGCGACGTCGCCGGCGTCACGCTTCTCGAGAACCATGATCTTCACGGCCTGGCCGGTGCCATGTTTCGCATAGGCACTGGCGGGAAGCGCAAGGTGCAGGGTCAGCGCACAGCCCGCGGTCGCTTTCTTCCAGGCGCGGCTCGAGGTGTCGACGCGATCGGGGAGCACGGCGGCGCAGCGACCACCGGGGACGAGCCGCAGGAGCGCGGCGCGGAGGTGCCGGAAGGCTGCCACCGGGTCCGCATGGCGGCCGCCGCTGCGCGAGAAGGGGGGGGTGATGAGGAGGGCGGGCGGAGGGATTTGCGGGGGC